>NZ_JADPKQ010000370.1:0-29002 GCF_023074015.1 Bradyrhizobium sp. 142 | reverse complement strand
GCGCAGATCCTGGCATGGCTGGCACCGTCATGTGTCCTTGGTGATGCTCGCCTTCGCCATGATGGCCGCGATCCAACATCGCGCTAATCCGCCACCGCCCAAAAAAACGAAACGTCGCCCCCCGGCAAAAGCCAAAGCATAACCACGCCGCCACTGATCCGTTGGTCAATCCAGGAAATCCGCCGCATTGCCATCAGACTTGCTCGAAAGCGTATTCAACCCGCACGCATCATCGCATGGTCTTTCTGGCGCAGAGCTCATCAGGCTGCCGCTCAACGCGCTCATGTCAAATCAAAAAGACAACTGTAATGCTAGGTGCAGCTATAGCGGTGCAGCCATGCCACGCGCCACGTTGGACGGCGCTGCAAGATCTTGCGGTCTGCACGATAGGGTTGCGAATTTCTTATGGCAGGACCGAAACTGCGCCAGGAATTGCGACCACGCCTTGACCGACGGAAGAGCCCGGCGAGATCGGCCTGCCGGAGCGCGTTGCGGCTTGCCGACTTATCTGAGGCGGGCAAACATGCTTGTGCTAGGCTCAACTGGGACACCAAAGCGTCTCGGTTTGACCCGTCACCGATTATGCCTATCTCAATTTGCTAGCGACCTGCCTTGCGCCCTGCGGCACGAGGTAGATGACGAGGAACAGCAGCACACCGAACACGGCGCCCGACATGCCCTTGGAGATGCTTTCCGCAATGTTCGGCACGAAGATGATGAAGGCGGCACCGACGATCGAGCCGGGCAACCAGCCGACGCCGCCGACGACCATGCCGAGGAACAGGGAGATCGCGAGCGTGATGGTGTAGCCGTCTGGCGCCACGAACTGCACCGCAATGGCGCCAAGGCCGCCGGCGACGCCGGTGATGGCGGCCGAGACGCCGAACGCCAGCGTCTTGTAGAGCGCGACGTCGACGCCCATGGCGGCGGCCGCGATCTCGTTGTCGCGGATCGCCATGAAGGCACGGCCCGAGCGAGAGCGCAGCAGGTTGACCGAAGCGACGTAAATCGCGATCGTGATCGCCAGTGAGAAGTAATACAGCCAAAGGTCTTGCGACATCGGCAGGCCGAATGGCGCGTCGGGCTTGGTGACGACCAGGCCCTGCACGCCGCCGGTCCAGCCCTCGAAATAGCCGAGCTTCAGCAGTTGCGGCAAGGCGGTCGCGAGCGCGAAAGTCGCGAGTGCGAGATAGACGCCCGAGAGTCGCAGCGCCGGCTGGCCGAACAGGAAGCCGAAGCCGAAACAGATGATGCCCGCGATCGGCAGGGTCAGCGCGTAGTTGACGTTGAAATGCTCCATCAGTACCGCGGTCGTATAGGCGCCGACGGCGTAGAAGGCGCTCTGGCCGAGCGAGAACTGGCCGGAGCCGCCGGTCAGGATGTTCAGCGCGAGCACCGCAAGCCCGTAGATCAGGAGCATCGTCATCTGGAAGATGATGAAGTTCTTGACGAAGACCGGCATGATGATCAGCGGCGAGCACCACCAGCGAGGTGCCGGTGCCCAGCGTCATGGCCCGCTTCGGAACGGCCTCGACCGCCTGGTGTCCCTCGGCAACGATTTCTTCTACGGCGCTCATGATCAAACTCGCTTGACGATGTGCCGGCCGAACAGGCCAGCGGGTTTGACGACCAGGACGGAGATGATCAGCGCGAGCGCGATCGGGAGCTTCAGCTCGTTGCCGACGCCGGGGATGTAGGTGCCGGCGAGGTTCTCGAAGACGCCGACCAGAAAGCCGCCGACCACGGCGCCGAACGGGCTGGTCAGTCCGCCCAGCACCGCCGCGGCGAAGCCGTAGATCAGCACGCCGCCCATCATGTTGGGCTCGAGGAACACGACGGGGGCGATCAGCATGCCGGCGATCGCGCCGATCGCGGTCGCCATGCCCCAGCCGAGCGCAATCATCCAGCTCGTGTTGATGCCGACGAGGCGAGCCGATTCAGGCACCGAAGCGGCCGCGCGCATGGCGAGACCGATCTTGGTGTACTGGAAGAAGAAGTAAAGGCCGAGCAGCAGCAGCACGGTGACGCCGATCATGCCGGCCTGGTGGGTCGATATCAGCTGGCTGCCGAGGAACGGCGAGGAGCCGAACGGAGTCGGATACTGCTTGATGGTGAAGTCCCAGATCAGGCCGGCCGACGAGTTGATGATCGCGAACAGCGCGATGAAGCCGGCGACGTTGGTCAGCACCGGCGCCTTCGTCAGCGGCTTGAACAGGATACGCTCGATCACGATACCGCCGACGAAAGAGAGCGCCAGCGCGATGACGAATGCGCCCCAATAGGGCACGCCCCATTGCATCAACTGCCAGGAGATGAAGGTCGAGAACATCGCCATCTCGCCCTGCGCGAAGTTGAGATGGTCGATCGCCTGGTAGATCATGACCACGGCGAGCGCCATGCAGGCGTAGATTGCACCGGTGGCAATGCCGGCCAGCACTTGGTTGGTAAACAGCTCCATCGTGCCGGCTCCTCAGTAACCCAGATAGGATTTGCGGATTTCTTCGTTGTTCGCGATGTCCTTGGCGTTGCCCGACATCACGATGCGTCCGGTCTCGATCACATAGGCCTGGTCGGCAAGCTCGAGCGCGAGCTGGGCGTTCTGCTCGACCACCAGGATCGACACCTTGTCCTCGCGGTTGATCTTGCCGAGGATGCCGAACAGGTCGCGCACCACCAGCGGCGCGAGACCGAAGGAGGGCTCGTCCAGCAGCATCAGCCGCGGCCGCAGCATCAGGGCGCGGGCGACCGCGAGCATCTGCTGCTCGCCGCCCGAGAGCGTGCCGGCCTGCTGGGTGTGGCGCTGCTTGAGCACCGGGAAATGCGCATACATGCGCTCGATGTCGGAGACGATGCCGGCGCTGTCCTTGCGGGTGATGGCACCGAGCTGCAGGTTCTCCTCCACCGTCATGGTGGTGAAGGTGCCGCGGCCCTGCGGCACATGAGCGATGCCGAAACGGACGATGTTCTCGGTCGAGCGGTTGTTCAGCGGCTTGCCGTCGAACTCGATGCCGCCGGTGGAGCGCACCATGTTGCAGATCGCGCGCAGCGTCGTGGTCTTGCCGGCGCCGTTGGCCCCGAGCAGCGTCGTCAGCGAGCCCTCGTTGAGCGAAAAGGACAGGCCATGGAGCGCCTGGACCTGGCCGTAATAGGCGCGCAGGTCCTTGACGTTGAGCAGCGTCGTCATTGGTCCTTGCTCCCGAGATAGGCCTTGATCACGTCGGGGTCCACCTGCACCTGGGCCGGCGTGCCTTCCGCAAGCTTCTTGCCGAAATTCAGCGCGACGACGTGGTCGGCGATCGACATCACGAGGCCCATGTGGTGCTCGACCAGCAGCACGGTCATGTGGCGCTCGTCGCGGATGCGGCGGATGAGGTCGCCGAGCACATGGACTTCCTCATGGTTGAGGCCGCCGGCGGGCTCGTCGAGCAGCAGGATCTTCGGATCGGCAGCGAGCGCCCGCGCCAGCTCGACGCGCTTCTGCGTGCCGAACGGCAGGCCGGACACCACGGTATGGGCGACATCCTCGAGGTCGAGATAGGCGAGGATCTCGTGCACCTTCTTGTTGACGCTGGTTTCGCTGCGGCGAATCCAGGCCAGCCGCAGCGAGTCGCTGATGATGTCACTGGAGGTGCGGGCGTGCATGCCGACGCGGACATTGTCCATCACCGACAAATTCGGAAACAGCGCCACGTTCTGGAAGGTGCGGCCGATGCCGATCTCGGCGATCCGGTGCGGCTGCCGCTTCAGGATGCTCACGCCTTCCATCAGGATGTCGCCGGACGAGGGCTGATAGAGCCGCGAGAGGCAGTTGAAGAGCGTGGTCTTGCCGGCGCCGTTGGGGCCGATCAATCCGAGGATCCGGCCCTTGTGCATGTCAAAGGACACGCCGTTGAGCGCGACGATGCCGCCGAACACGATGCTGACGTCGCGAATGAACAGGAGTGGAGGGTTTCTTTCCGACAGCATCGGCCTCAATCGCGCTCGGTCGATGGAATGAAGGGGCTCCAAATGTCGCTGAAGTTTAGCTGATACGGAGGGCTCGTCGATTTCATAGCGGCCTTAGTTCTCATTGAGGTATTCCGATTGTGTTCCCGCCCGAAAGTGCATTTAGCCTCTCAGTGATAGTGTCAAGGGGACGCGTCTCGTAGAAACTCGACAGCGCAACGCTTGGAGCATGGCTCTACCTACTTTGCCGATTTCTTACTGGAAATGTTTCTGACGCATTTGCGCAGGAGTTCACTGTGCTTTGATGGTACGGCTTATTGGTCCACTAGCTTGCTTCCGTTTTCCTCCGTGAACCGCGATTTCCCCGTAGAGGCTAGTTTCGGCTTACGGGCGCGATGGTGAGTTGAACGCTCGGACATGATGATCTCCGCTCGCTTCTGTTCCGCGCCCCCTGTCTTCAAACGGCGGGGTGAGCGGCGACCCGCTTGCCGATCAAAGTGCAACGGGTCGAGTTCGCGCTCGAGATGATTGAGGTCAACGCCATCCGGGCAAAGCCTGCCATCGCGGGGCTTTTGCCGCATAACGGTCCTCAGGTTTTCTTGCACAGCCCCTTGAACGTGTTCGACAGCGAATCTGGAAAGGCCTTGCCTCCTCCTCTCGCCCCTTTGAGGATCTCTCAACTTTTGCTCTTGAGGGAGTCAGGCGCTGACGCGGCGGGCTGCTGCGAAAATGACGGGGGTGCCATGATGGCCAAAGTGGCGGCATCGCTCAAGAGCCGGCGGGCACGAACGTTGGGCAGGCCGCATGAAGCGTGCATTCCCGCGGACACAGCACTGTCGCATCACAAAGGTTGTGCTGATGAGCAACTTGCAAGAGCGCTCAACGCATCGTTCTCCCGCCATCGTAGCTCGGAAATACGAAATCCTCTGCGACTTGCTTTTCTCGCTTCGCCGGGCTCGGTCTGAACAGCTTTTGCACGACGCTGCTCGCGAAGACTCTCTGAGTGAGATGCGTAAGTGAAATCCCGAACCAGGTTTTCGCATGCACTATCCGAATGAGGCGGGGACTCAACTGGTTCTGTGACGCTTCGACATAGGGGCGGACCAACTTTTCATAGGCGCCAAAGGCTTCAGTGTGGGTCTCGCATCGTCCGATCTCGCCGGCGAGCACATAGGCGCCAACCAAACCGAGAGCCGTACCTGCCCCCGTGAACGGTGTCGGACAGTGCGCCGCGTCGCCGATCAAGACGAACCGGCCTTTCGACCAGGTCAAGGCCTTTACCTGGCTCATCGGCCCAAAATAGAAGTCCTCGACCGTATCGAGCTGTGCGGTGATGCGATCGGCGATCGTGCCTCGGCCTTTGAGCGCCTGGAGCAGCAACCGCCGTCTCGCCGCGACATTGTCGCCCTCGATGTCGTGATTCTTCCGGAGAAAGGTCGTCAGGACGGTCGTCTCCGTCTCGTTCCCGGGTCGTAGGGTGATGAATGTGCCGCCCACGCCGTTGACCGAATAAGCCCAGTTGTCGTCCTCTGGGCGTCGAGGAACCTTGAAGAACGACATGTAGGCGCCGAGGTAGCGAAAGCGGGTTTCTTGGGCCAGGATCTTGGCTCTGGTTGCGGAGCCGGTGCCCTCGGCGCAGATCACCAGTTCGAAGTCTTCTACTGAGCCGTCGTCGAAGGTGACCGACATGCAAGCGCCGGTGTCTTCGAGGTCGGTGACGAACCTCCCGAAGCGATATTCGCAGTCGGCGTTCGTGGCTTCGAAGAGGACACGGGCGAAATCACCTCGCAGAATCTCAAAATCGCTCGTCAGCGTGCCGATGGCTCCCTTCGGAAAGGTGGCGATCAGATTGCCCGCGGCATCGAGATACTTCTGGCCCTGTTCCAGGGTGTCCTTGGCTTCGATCTCATCAACGAGGCCCATCATCTTGATGACCTGCTGCCCCGCACCCTTAATGTCGACGTTCTGACCGCCATCCCTGAGGGTCTGCGCCCTTTCCACGACGACGACGGCGTAGCCGTATTTGTGCAGCCAATAGGCGCATGCGGGGCCGGCAATGCCGGCCCCGCAGATCAGGATCTTCTTTCCGACTTTCATTCATCCTCACAAAAGGCGGTCCGGCCACTTCCGTGCGGAGACAGCATCGCGCCGGAGAGCGACCGAACTTAGGACCGTGTGGCGTTGTCCAGGGGGCACCGGTATCAAATCGGACCACGCACGTCAGGCCGCGTTGCGGGAGCCAACGATCGCTTTGGTTTCAGGAACTCGCCCAACGCGACCTCGCCCCATTCGCGTCCGTTGCCGGATTGCTTGTATCCACCAAACGGCGCCGCAAACTATCGGTCTGCGCCCATCAAGAATCGAACTGCGTCGTCGGTACTCCCGTCATCCTCGCTGTTGAAATATTTCTTTACGCGCCGCCTCTTTGGCTATTAGTTTCGATTCTCGTCGCGAATTTTTAGAACCACCTTACCCTTGGTCCGTCCGAGGGCGACGTAGGCAAAAGCCTCTCTGACTTGATCCATCGGGAACACGCGGTCGATCACCGGTTTAATTTTTCCTTTTTCAACGAGATCTGCGATTTCGGCCAGTTGCTTTCCTGAAGGCTCGAGAAAGACGAATGTGTAGTGCGTTCCGGTTTTCTTTGCGAGCTTGTTGATCTTCATTCCAAGCAAAGCGCAGATTCCGCGAAGTAAAATGTTTAGACCCGCACGCTTTGCAAAATCAAAATCCGGCGGGCCGACAAGTGAAAGAAGATGTCCGCCTTGTTTCAGTACCGAATAACCCCGAGCTGTGGGTTCGGCATCTACGGTGTGCAGGACGGCATCGTAACCACTCAGGACATCCTCGAATTTTTGCTTTTGATAATCGATAACGTGGTCAGCCCCGAGGCCGCGAACCCAGTCCACATTTTTTGTACTCGTTGTGGTTGCAACCTCTGCACCCAGGGCCTTGGCATATTGAATTGCAAATGACCCGATGCCACCACTACCAGCTTCGACGAGAATCTTCTGGTCCGGCTGTAATTGTGCAAAGGTAGTGAGGGCTTGATAGACGGTGAGCCCGACCGTAGGCAAAGAAGCGGCCTCTCCAAATGTCGAATTTGTGGGCTTGAGCGCGAGATCGCCTTCTCGCGCAACAACAAATTCTGCAAATGCTCCCATCTGAGATCCGCTGAAGCTGGAATAGACTTCGTCACCTTTCTTAAAACGAGAAACTTTAGAGCCCACGTCCAATACTTTCCCGGCGATGTCGGCTCCGAGGATCAATGGAAACTTGTATTTTAGAAAGGGCTTAAACACTCCTGTTCGGAGTTTCACATCAATTGGATTAATGCCTGCCGAATAGACCTCAATAAGGACCTCGTCGGCTTTCATTTTTGGCTTCGGCATGCTTTGAAGTTGCACAACATCTTCTTTGCCGTAATCCGTCATGACGACTGCTCGCATCGAACCTTCATTGGCTAATTCCATATTGGTCTTCCTTCTGTTCGTGGTTTTTGTTTCGTGTATCTCCGCCACTGCGGCCGAAGCCGCGATGATCATGCAGCAGGACGACAAAGCCCACCTCTGCGAGAGCAACGGCGAACGGCGCCAGCCCGTGCTGGATAGAGCCGCCGAAGCCGTGGGCCATCGTCATTGCCGGATGAGGCCCCTTCCTATCGGGCGCGAACGGCCAACCGTGAGGGGAAATGCCGCCCTCCGCCGGAATGAAGACATCGAGCTTGGTAGTCATGGAGCACCACTCGTGTCATAGAACTTGCGACATCGTTTGGGGCCCTCCCCCAAACTGGCGCCTTCTCTTTGATCTACTTCTGAAACTTCGAGATGTTTTCGCTCAGCCAGCCCGCGACAGACCGCGGTGCGCGGCCCGTCAAATTTTCAACCGTTGACGTCGTTTCAGCGAGCGCCGAATCGTGGAAAAGACGATCCAGTCCGACCAGCAAGTCAGCCACAAATTCATTCAGCCCCGAGGCGAGCAGTTTTTCGCGTTGCTCCGCGGCGCTCCGCTGCTGATATGTGACCGTCCGACCAAGGAGCCTCGATATTTCTTCAGCGATCTCAGCCATGCTCACCGCCCGTGGCCCGGTCAGGTGATAGGCGCGCTGAGCAGTCGGGTGTGCGTCGTCCAGAAGAGCAGCGCGCGCGACATCTGCAACGTCGCGCGTGTCGATCAAATTAACCAGTCCATCGCCCGCCGCGCCGCCCCATGAGTCATCGGCAACTTGAGCGCCGGCCCGTGCCAGGATATCGACGAAGGTTGATGGACGCAAAACCGTGTAGCCGATGTCGAGAGTCGCAAGATGCGCCTCGATTTGCATGTGCCAGTCCATCGGATGCAACCGAGAGGGCGGACCCATCGCGGACAATTTTACGATGTAACCGACGCCTGCGCCGACCGCTGCATCGATCATTGCAATCTCGTTGTCGACTTGCCGAGGTGAGGTGCCGTGGGCAAGAAAAAGCCGATCGGCGCGACGCAAGGCGTCCTCGAGACTAGACGGTACATCGAAGTCTACCACCGCAAGAGAAACACCGGAGGGCACGCGTTGTGCGTCTGGATTCCGGGTCAGCGCCACCAAATCAAGAGGTTCGGATGCCAGGCTTGCGAGGAGGGCTGAGCCAACTCGGCCTGTCGCGCCGGCAACGGCGATGCGGGGGCGACTGTCGTTGGTCCGGGAGGACTTGAGCATCGAGGATCCTGTGGGTATCTTGGAACGATCAGTTCAAGACTAGTTGGAACGATCGTTCCAACATGTCAAGCGAGAAGTCCATGAGCGGAAAGCCCCAATTCGATGACAATACGGTGATCAGGTCCGCGATGGAGGTCTTCTGGCGCCATGGCTACGCTGCATCGTCGATCGATCAACTGACGACGGCGATGGGTCTGTCACGCTCGAGCATGTACAAGCGGTTTCGAGACAAGGACGGCCTATTCCAGGAGGTTCTTTCGATTTACGCCCAACATGTCCTGAAGCGGATGAATGCGGTTCAAGCCGGTACGAAGCGCCAGCAGCTTGAATCTCTCTTTCACGAGTTCTTGCCCAGAGACGGCAAGACGGCGCGCCCCCCCGGCTGCATGCTCACTCGATCCTGCATGGAAATGGCCGATCTGCCACCCGCGAGTCAGGCGGTCGCGCGGGAGGGTGTCTCAGGCCAGCGCGCCATCATCAGCAAGATCTTGCGCGATGCGGTCGCCAGCGGAGAATTGGCCTCCGCGTCCGACATCGACGGTCTGTCATGGCACTTCCTCGGCGTGCTGCAGGCCATGATGAACTTGCCGCAGGCCGGCGCTACGTCGGGAGAGCTTCGCCGAGTTGTCGAACTTGCAATGCTGGCGTGGCCATCGGTGCCATCCGCTGCGGCACCTCAACGGTCCAGCAAACGGAGATCATCCAGCGCAAGGCCTGGGAAGAAATTACGGTGACAGTCCTGGACCGTCACCGTATTTCCGAAGCGGGGATGTCATCTTGGTGCAGTATCTGCTGCACTTTAACTTCTCTATTGAGAATTCATCTTGAAATAAAATCGGCGAAGCGCGGGTCGCCGACATAGGCGATGTTGACACGCATGCCAGGCCACGGCCGCGAATCGGGGATGAAGGTCGATCCGGGCGCCAGCAGGATGCTTTGCTCGGCGGCGCGGCGCGACAAATCCTTGTCGTCCGTGTCGCCCGGCAAGCTACACCACATGTAGAAGCCGCCCTGCGGCCGCCCGAAGACTGGCAGGCCGAGTTGCGCCAGAGTGTCGAACGCCTCGCCGGCCGCGGTCTCGATGCGTCGGATCAGCCGCTTGAGATGGCCGCGATAACGCCCGCTGGTGATCAAATCGTAGATGATCTGCTCGACATAGCCCGAGGAATTGCCCCTCGTGATCATCTTCAGGTCGACCAATGCGCCGATCGTGTCAGCATTGGCAGCCACGAAGCCTGATCGTAGGCTTGCCGACAACGTCTTCGCGAACGTGCCGACATAGATCACGCGCTCGAGCTGGTCGAGCGCGGCAAGGCGCGTACTGCCCGGCGGCATCACGTCCGCAAAGGGATCGCTATCGACCACGCGGATGTTGTGCTCGGCGGCGATCCGCATCACACGATAGGCGATCGGCAGTGTGACCGAACAGCCAGTCGGATTGTGGGCCAGCGACTGGGTAAAGAAGACTCGCGCGCCGGTGCGCGCTGCCTGGGCGGCGAGATCGTCCGGATCCGGACCGTCGGCGTTCCGCCGCACGGCGACAAGCTCTGCGCGCGCCAGCCGCAACTTCCCGAACAGCGGATAATAGCCGGGACTGTCGACCAGGACCGGATCGCCCGGAGCGATGAAATGGCGGACAATGATGTCGAGGGCGTCGTTGGCGCCCTGCGTCAGCAGAACTTGCGAAGGCTCGGCGTTGATCGAGCGCTCGGCCAGCATGCCGGCAATGCGCTCGCGCAATGGCAGCAGCCCGTAGGGGCTGCCATAGCTCTCCGGCAACACACGCTTGCCCGGCTGGCTGACCGGTCGCAGATAGCGCCCGACCTCGGAGCCCTCCATCCAGGCTGCGGGCGGCCGTCCGTCGCCGACGCGCACCTCATAGCGTTTCTCGAGCTGCTCGCGCAGCAACCAAACGTGATCGAACGTTTCGATTTTCGCCGCGTCCGGCTGCTCGGCTGTATTCGGGCGATGCAATGAGACATAGAAGCCGGAGCCAGGCCGGCTCTCGACGCGGCCGGTCGCCACCAGCCGCTCATAGGCCTCGACGATGGTGTTCTTTGAGGCCGCGAATGTCTCGGACGCGGTGCGGATCGACGGCAGACGCTCGCCGGGACGCAGATGGTTGCGGTCGAGCCGCGCCACGATGGCCGCGACAATGGTTTCGACGCGCGATCGCGCGCCGTTCGATTGCGTTTTTGGCCCAACTGTACCCATCGAACGGATGGTACGGGTCACGTCCAGATTATGCAAACCGTTCCTTGTCGGCACCGCTGTCTGGGTACAGTTTCCGCCGAAAGGCCCGACGGGCCGCAGGGAGGCGACATGACGGCTCGGCACGGTGCAAATCGCACATCGCGTATCAGTGGATTCCACCTCAAATCCCCGCATGCACGCCTCGACCAGGTCGCTTCGTTTGCTGAACTTGATCCGACTACCGTGGCGCATCTTGCGAACACCGGCAATCTTTCGCCCGAACTCGCCGACAGGATGATCGAGAACGTCATCGCCACGATGAACGTGCCGATCGGCATTGCCACCAACATGAAGATCGATGGCGAGGATGTCCTCGTCCCGATGGCGACCGAAGAATCCTCGGTGGTCGCCGCGGTCTGCAATGCCGGCCGCCAGACCTACGACTCCGGCTTTACGACCTCGGTCTGGGGTACGCTGATGATCGCGCAAGTGCAGGCCGTCGATGTGCCCGATCCGCACGCGGCCCGCCTGCGCCTTCTCGAAAAGCGGGACGAGATCAAGGCCATCTGCGATAGCTGCGATCCACTGCTGGTCAAGCTTGGCGGCGGCTGTCGCGACGTCGAGATTCGCGTTCTCGATACGCTCGGCGGCACCATGCTGATCACGCATCTGATCGTCGACACGCGCGACGCAATGGGCGCCAACGCCGTCAACACAATGGCGGAGAAGATTGCACCGCAGATCGCGGCCTGGAGCGGCGGTCGCGTGTTCCTGCGAATCCTGTCGAATCTGGCAGATCGGCGGCTGGCCCGCGCGCATGCGGTCTGGAAGCTGGAGGAGATCGGCGGCGCCTCGGTTCGCGACGGCATGCTCAGCGCCTACCATTTTGCCGAGGCCGATCCGTATCGCGCCGCTACCCACAACAAGGGCATTATGAATGGCATCAGCGCCGTCGTGCTGGCGACCGGCAACGATACCCGCGCGGTCGAGGCCGGCGCTCATGCCTTCGCTGCGCGGAGCGGGCGTTACACCAGTCTGACCCGCTACGAAATCAACAAGGATGGCGATCTCAGCGGGTCAATCGAATTGCCGCTGGCGGTCGGGCTGATTGGCGGCGCGACCAAGATCCATCCCACCGCGCAGGCCTGCCTGAAGATCCTCGGCGTCACGACAGCCGAGAGGCTGGCGCGAATCATCGCCGCCGTCGGTCTCGCCCAGAACTTCTCCGCCCTCAAGGCGCTGGCAACCGTTGGAGTTCAATCCGGACACATGGCGCTTCACGCTCAGAACGTGGCAATCATGGCCGGCGCGATCGGCAACGAGATCGACATGGTTGCGCGCGCGCTGGTCGAGAGCGGCACGGTCCGCATCGACGTGGCGCAGGCAGAACTCGCGAAAATCCGGACCTGACCGCCGTCAAGCATGGATAGAAAGCAAAAAGCAACAGGGAGGACTTCATGTTCAAATCAAGCAGCGAGCTGCTCGCCGGTGCCGCGATATTGGCGCTGCTGTCGGGTCCGGCGGGGGCCGAGATCGCCAACAACACGCTGAAACTCGGCGTGCTGACAGATCTCAGCGGTTTGGCCGCCGACTCCGCCGGGCCCGGCTCGGTCGTCGCGGCCAAACTCGCGATCGAGGACTTCAAGGCCGAGAAGCCTGACCTGAAGATCGGACTGATGCAGGCCGACCATCAGAACAAGGCGGACATCGGCGCATCGCTGGCGCGCCGCTGGATCGATGTCGATAAAGTGGACGCCATCCTCGACGTGCCGTTCTCCTCCGTCGCGCTGGCGGTGCAAGAAGTGGTCCGCGGCACCAAAACGGCGTTCATCGCCTCGGGGCCCGGCACCTCACTTCTCACCGGCGGGAAATGTTCGCCCAATACCGTGCACTGGACCTACGACACCTGGGCCCTGGCGCACGGCACGGCGCTGGCTCTGCTGCGCGCCAAGAAGGACACTTGGTTCTTCATCACGGCCGACTACGCCTTTGGTCACGCGCTCGAAAGCGACGCATCCGAGGTGGTGAAGAGCCAAGGCGGCAAGATTCTCGGCTCCGTCCGCCATCCGACCGACGCATCCGACTTCTCGTCGTTCCTGCTGCAGGCGCAGGCCAGCAAGACGAAGATCGTTGCCCTCGCGAATGCCGCCGGCGATACCATCAATTCGGTCAAGCAGGCCTCCGAGTTCGGTCTGCAGGTCGGCGGACAGGAATTGGCGGCTCTGCTGATGCAAGTGACCGACGTCAATGCCATCGGTCTCTCGATCGCAAAAGGCCTGTATCTCACGGAAGGCTTTTATTGGGACGCTAATGACGGCACGCGGCAATTTGCTGATCGCTTTGCCGCGCAGATGAAAGGCAAGCGGCCGACGGCTATCCAGGCCGGCGTCTATGCCGGTACCCTGCATTATCTGCGAGCAGCCGCAGCTGCGGATTCTTCGGACGCGCAGACCGTCGTCGCAAAGATGAAGGAGTTGCCGTCGAAGGATCCATTGTTTGGCGAGGGGAAGGTGCGCCAAGACGGACGCCACGTCCACAACATGTACCTTTTCCAGGTGAAGACGCCGGCCGAATCTAAAGCGCCTTGGGACTTCTATAAACTAGTCGAGACAATTCCGGCGGCGGAAGCTTTCCGTCCGATCGAGCTGGGCGGCTGCCCAATTGTCAACAACTAAGGGGCAAGGCTTGGCAGGGTCAGCATGCCGAGGCGCGCCAGCAGGAACGAAAAGCTCATAACAGAACCCTTCACATCCGATTAGAAAACGTCCGCGCCAAGCCCAAGCCCCAGGCGAGACCAACTTGGATGCGCGGTCGCTCCCAGGAAGCCCTATCACGCCTCACTTGTTGGCAACGATCCAGCAAGCGTCTGCGCCTCTGACTTGATGCCGCCCTCTGTGCCTGCCCGTCGAAGCCCGTTCTGATGGTTGAAGCCAACAGCCCGCCGTGCAATTTGCCCTGATCCTCAATGAAGGGAACCGCGACGGCCGCGGCCTCCGGATCGTGCTCGCCGAGCGAAACGCAATAACTCTGCGCCATCACCTGCAGAAGCATAGATCGGCTGCCGCACACACCAGTTCAGCCGCTGGCCGCTGGTTCATGAGAGAGGCCTTCCCCGATCGACGCCAAGGTTCGTCGTGCTGCAATCAGATGCGGCATGTCGTACATCTTGCCGTCGATGCCGACGGTCCCGACATCTGGATCCGCCGCGAACGCAGCCACGACTTGGCGAGCATGTTCGATATCAGCGTCCGACGGCGTGAAACATGCATTAATGGTTGCGACCTGATCAGGGTGGATGGCGATTCGGCCGACAAATCCGTCCCGTCGCGCGATCTTGCAGCTCTCGGCCAGCCCCTGCTGATCCCTGAAGTCGACGTACAGGGTTTCGAGCGCCGCAGCACTGGCAGCGCCGGCGGCAAACAGGCACTGCGCACGCGCCACCTGATAGGGAAAGGTCCAGCTTCCGTCGGCTTCTCGCGGCATCAGCGCCCCTAGCGCCGCGCTCAAATCTTCGCCGCCCCAAGTCATCGCCACGAGGCGCTTGTTCTTGCGGGCATAGCCATTGAAGCCGATCATCGCGGCCGGCGTCTCGGTTGCCACGACCAGCAGCTTCACGTGACCAGGCACGACGCCGGTCGCGACCTCCAGCACGTCGACATAATGCGAGACCAGATCGACATCCTCGATGCCGTTGACCTTGGGAATTAAAATGCCGTCGAGCCCCGGACGAACCACGGCGGCCAGATCTTGCAGCGTCAACCCCGTGCCGAACGGGTTGATGCGGACCAGAAACGACCAATTCCGCGTCCCTCCGCCCAGCAACGCCTTGACGGCATCACGGGCAAAGGCCTTACGGCCGGGCGCAACGGAGTCCTCGAGATCGAGGATCAGCGCATCGGCACCGACGCCGCCTGCCTTTGCGAATTTGCGTTCGCTGTCAGCCGGCACGAAGAGGAGCGAACGTAGTTTCATGCCGGCCTCCGCATCATCAATCCGTTCCTGCGGCAGTAGACCACCTCCTCGTCGCGCTGATTGAAGCCGCGATGCTCGAAAGTGACGATGCCCTGCGTCGGACGCGACTTGCTCTCCCTGACCGCGACGACCTTAGTCTCGGCGCGCAGCGTGTCGCCGGCAAACACCGGACGCGGGAATCGCGTGTCTTCCATGCCAAGATTGCCGACGGTGGTTCCCAGCGTCGTATCCTGGACCGACAGACCGATGATCAGGCCGAGCGTGAATATCGAATTCATCAGGGGCTTTCCAAACTCGGTGCCCTTCGCATAGTCATGGTCGATATGCACCGCCGCCGGATTGTAGGTCAGCGACGAGAATAGGATGTTATCCATATCTGTCACGGTGCGTCGGATTTCATGGACAAAGGTCTGTCCGACCGAAAATTGCTCGAAGTAGAGCCCCGCCATTTGCTTGCCTCTTTGTGTCTTGCCGGGATCCCGAGGCTTTCAGCCGGCCGGGACGTCCTTGTCTCCCGCCCGATTTCTACCGTTTAGGCGTATCGTTCACAAGCGTACGAACGAGCGTTGGTCCATCCGACTCTCGATGAGGCATTCAAACACAGTCTGCGAGAGGCCTACCGCTCTCTTGATCCGCTCGCATTGCTGGCGCAGATGGGGATGCCCAAAATGAGTTCGGAATGGCGTCGATCGGCGTAGCTAGAATCTCAGGAATGGCCGCGCCGGTGCGGATTGACGTGGTGGCTTTTGCCCGGGAGCTCTGCGATGGTTGGAACGCAGGCGAGCAGCGGATCATTCATCGACGCCGCTCTGTGCGGCGCAGGCCTGTGCCACATCGGCAATGATCCCTCGCGAAGACGTGCGCGGCATAACCATCAGTTCAGCCGCTGACCACTGGCCGAATCAAAAAGGTGGAGCGCTTGCGCATCAAAGCCGATGCCGATCTCCTCCCCGGGCTTCGCCGCAACACGCTCCCTGAACACACAGGTGAGCAACGTCCCTCCCAATTCGACGACTACCTGCGTTTCGGAGCCAGTCGGCTCCACCACATGGACATTTGCCTTGAGCCCCGCATTCTCGATACGCACGTGCTCCGGCCGAATGCCGATCGTCACCTCGCGCCCGCTTGCGATCGCGGGCGTACCCGCAAGGCTCCATCCCACACCATGGCCATCGATCAGCTTTCCACCATCGATCCTTCCTTTGACGAAGTTCATAGACGGAGAACCGATAAAGCCCGCGACGAACAGGTTCTGCGGCCTGTCGTATAGTTCAAGCGGCGCGCCCATTTGCTCGACCACGCCATCATGCATCACGACGATCTTGTCAGCCATGGTCATAGCCTCGATCTGGTCATGTGTGACGTAGACGGTGGTAGTCTTGAGCCGCTGATGCAGCTCCTTTATCTCTGTGCGCATTTGCACACGCAATTTAGCGTCGAGATTTGACAATGGTTCATCAAACAAGAACACCTGCGGATCGCGGACAATCGCGCGGCCCATGGCGACGCGCTGCCGCTGACCACCGGAAAGCTCACGCGGGTAGCGATCCAGCAGTTTTGTCAGACCGAGGATTTCGGCCGCCGGTTGGACACGCGCATGGATCTCGCTCTTCGAGGCGCGGCGAAGCTTTAACGAGAAACCCATGTTCTCCTCGACCGTCATATGCGGATAAAGCGCGTAATTCTGGAAAACCATCGCAATGTCGCGCTCTTTTGGCGGCATGTCGTTGACAATCTTGTTCCCAATAAGAATTTGACCGGTGGTGATGCCCTCCAGCCCTGCGATCATGCGCAACAGCGTCGACTTGCCACAACCTGACGGGCCAACGAGAATCACAAATTCACCGTCCTTGATGTCGACATCGACGCCATGAATAACCTTCACGGTACCGAACGCCTTCGCGATGTCCTTGATTTCAACCGACGCCATGGAGTTCTCCCTTTCCGCGCTCTTTCGCGTCAAACAGCAGTTACGACGCCCGTGCAGCGACACGCTGCGTCTGCTTGCCGAGACCGGACACGCCAAGCGTAACGACGTCTCCGGCCTTCAGAAACATCGGTGGTTTCATGCCGAGCCCGACACCGGGCGGCGTGCCCGTCGTAATGACATCGCCCGCTTCTAGCGCCATGAAGCGGGAAATATAGGAGACCAGCATCTTTACGCCGAATATCATGGTCCTGGTGTTCCCGCGCACGCCGTTAACGTCGAGGAACAGGTCAAGATTCTGAACGTCCGCGATTTCTTCCTTGGTCACGAGCCACGGTCCCAAAGGGCCGAAGCCGGGCGCAGACTTGCCCTTCATCCATTGCCCACCGCGCTCGACCTGGTGGGCACGCTCCGAAACGTCCTGGCAGACGCAATAACCGGCAACATGATTAAAGGCTTGATCCTCAGGAATCTCGTAACCGCCCTCGCCGATCACGATCGCAAGCTCAACTTCCCAATCGGTCTTCGCCGAGCCCTTTGGCAGCATGAAGCCGTCATCCGGCCCGCAGATAGAAGAGACCGCCTTGTTGAACAGGATTGGCTCGCCCGGAATCGGCGAATTCGTCTCATGCGCATGGTCAATGTAATTCAGGCCGACAGCGATGAAATGACCAACGCGCCCCACCGGCCGGCCGATGCGCGGCGCCCCCGGAACGATATCGAGTTGCGACACCTGCAGGCTTGAGATTCGCGACAAACCTTCACGCGAAAGATGCTCACCCGACAGATCCGCAACGATGCCGGAAAGATCGCGGATACATTCAGCATCGTCCAGCAGGCCCGGCTTTTCGGCCCCCGGCGGACCATAGCGCAACAGTTTCATTATTCGTCCTTTGCTCGAATTAGCCGTCAGCCGGCCGCCCAGGCCGTCTTCAGCCGGGTATATTCATGAAGATAAAGACCAGCGCTTGCTGCGTGCAGGGCGGGATGATCGTTCAGCGAGGCACGTGCGCCCGCCAACGCTTCGACCGAACACGCTTCGACGAGGATGACCCAGCGGGCGGGTTGCTCGATATCCTTGCGATCCTTGCTCTCGGCAGTCTTGGTGCCGGAGGCTTCGTCATCCCCCTTGAGAAGGTGCGCACCCGTAACCTCTGGAAGCGCCGCGATCTTCATCACGATTGATGCCAGTGTCTCTCGCTCGCCTTCCTCAACAGGAACGTCGAATCGCAAGGTGAGAAGCACGCCGCCCGAGCCGACTCCGAAGCTCGCGATCACACGTGCCAGCGAGCGGGACGTTGTCTTGAAATGAGCAGTGGCGCGCTTCGTCCATGACGTCGGCGCGTTCAGCCGATTGAAATAGTCCACACTTTGCGTGACTTCGAAGGTTTGCGTTTCGTACAACGTGAAGAATTCGGGATGCGTCTTCTCGTCGGCGGCGCGATAACGCCGTCCCCGCAGGAAGCCGGGTATGCCCACCCTCTCGGGCATGTGCTCGGACAGATGCCACGCGTAGAAATCCGCGCGGCCCTCATCCGAGATTCCATTCCAGATCGCGATCGCTCCCTCACCGGCCAGCATGTGCATCATTCCTGGTTTACGTGTTGAATTGCTACGGCAAACATTGCGACGGGCGCGAAGCCTTCAAAGCGGGCTTCGACGCGTTGTCCGGCGTTGGCGTGATGAACACCGGCGAAGGCGCCGGTCATAACAATCTGACCCGGCTCCCAAGAGCGCCCACGCCGCGCGAGATGGTTAGCGAGGAGGACAATTGCTTGCAGCGGATTTCCAATCGGATTTCCGCCGCGCGTTTCGATAATTGATTCACTGCCGATGCTAAGAGAAACCCCGATTTTCCCAAGTTCGAGGCCGTGCCAATCGTCGCGTGACGCTCCGAGAACGACGCCGCCATTTCCGAGATTGTCGGCAACAAGCAACGGGCGCGGGGACTGAAATCCCTGCTCGGTCCTGCACGACAGCAGTTCGAATGCCGCCATGGCCTCACCGATTGCCGGCAGGACATCGTCGATCGCGTATTCCGTTCGAGAAACGACGGGCAGCCGATGCTTCACTCTGAACGCCAATTCGCACTCAAAGCCGTGTGACATCCGGACTTCCAGCGGCACATTGGCCTCCGATCGGAACACGCCATCGTCAAGGATTGGGGCGGAGATCACCTCGCCCTCGGGTGTCCGGGCGACCTTCCACCCGGCAATCGGTCTGCAGAGCAGAGCCTGGACGAGATCCTGAACGGCATAGCCCTGCTCGGGGCTCGGCACTTCGGCAAACCCGGCAGTCAGCCCTTGCCCGCAACGTCGTGCCGTAACGAGCGCTTCAGCCAACTCTTTCATGGCAGAGTACTCAATTGTACGGGCATGCCTTGGCGTGATGCTGACAAGTAGGCTGCCTCAACGACCCTAAGAGCACGCGACACATCGCGGAGCCCGGCGACAGGCGCCGATCCCGCTCGGACTTCCTCGAGAACGCGGCGAACAAAAGCCGGATAATAGACATCGGTCTCGAGACGTGCAGGAAGTCTTCGCGTTTCAATCGGTCCATCGACCGACTTCGATCGGACAAGGATTTGATCATCGGCGGATGTGTAATAGGCATCCGGCGACCTGATCGAGAAGGCAAACTCCCGCTGAATTGTCTTGTCGCTCGGGAAGATGTAGCCGCATTCGATGGTGCAGATGCGGTTCTGCTTCGTCACCATTCGCACGCTGATGACGTCTTCGATGGAATGGCCGTTGATTTCCGACGATGACACCGCGGAAACCGACTCGATATCGTCCTGCGCGAGAACAGAAAACAAATCGATGAAATGAATCCCAAGATTGATCAGCGGGCCGCCGCCGGCCAGTTCCCGCTGCAGCATCCACGGTGTTCCCGCGGCTTCGTATCGCGAAGGTGGGCCAGCCATGAAGCGGAAGCTGGCGAAATCCGGGCGGGTATTCGTGTGTCCGACGATGTCCAGGGTATCGCTCAGGCGGAAGATCAGGGGTACGGCGACATAGAGCTTTTTTGCTTCCGCGCTAGCTACAAGACGATCGACGTCGATCGCTCGGACACCACAGGGCTTCTCGATCGCAAACGCGATGCCGCGCGCAATCAGTTTTCCTGCCAGTTTCGGCATATCGATATGGCGACCAAACACGAATGCAAAATCGACCGTCTGCGCATCCAGAAGGCCGTCCAGATCGCGATAAGCCTCGCAGCCGAATCGCTTCGCCAAAGCTGCGCCAGTTTTTTGGGCGCTGTCCGTGACGCCGACCACGCGCAAGCCCGGGGCCTCGAGTGCATCTAGATACAGCGGCACGTGCCAATGTGTCGATTCGACGATCGCAATCCTCATTATGCTGCCTCTCGAATTTCGGAGGGATTGATCGGCTGGCCTGTTGCGGCCGACTTCAGGATTGCAGCCGTTACCTGCAGACTGCGACGTGCATCCTCTGCGTCGACCAGCGGCTCTTCATATCCGTCGATGACCCGGCAGAAATGTCGCAATTGGCAACGATAGGCATCCTGGGGCATCACTACGCGCCCTTCCCGACTGATCGGCTGCGTCCAACCAGCCTCTCCGTCGACGCGATATCGCCATAGATGCAGGTCTGGAAACTCGAGCGAACCATCACTGCCAAGAAAGTGGTAAGAGTTTTCCCGGCTCACCGGGATCGCAGGGTTCTCGCCGCTATTTGCATCCCAGGACCAAGGCGATGGGCTGGCGTCACAACCAGTGATCGTGCCGAGCGCTCCGCTTTCAAAGTGCAGCAGGACCGCAACGGTATCCTCGACTTCGTGCCCACGCGCTGACCGACTGGCAGCCGCCATAACGTTCACGATCTCCCCGCACATGAAACGCAGCAGATCAACGTCATGAACAAGATTGGTCAGGACGGGCCCAGCACCAGCAGTCCGCCGCCACCGCGGCTCAAAATAGCTTCGGGGCTTCAAAACAGCCCACAACACGTTCACCGCCAGTAACCGGCCAAGTTCGCTTCTCATAATCTCGCGCGCTTGCTGAACGACCGGGTTATGTCGCCGATGATGCCCAACCAAAATCTTTGCGCCTGTTGAATTGGCTGTTGCAATCAACTCCGTCACTTCGGCCGGGTGCTCGGCAATCGGCTTCTCGATCAACACGGCGATTCCACGTCGAATTGCAGTCAGCGCCACCTTGCAATGCAGCGGCGTCGGAACCGCGACGATAATCCCGTCGACGCGTTGAGCATCCAGCATGTTTTCCAGAGACCGATAGTGAGCTACGCCAGACTGGTGGGCGAGGGCCGCGGCCTCTTTTGCCGAATCAGCAATGCCAATGAGAACCGTTGCGGGCTCTTCGATGCAGTACTGCACGTGGCGGCGGCCGATCGCGCCCGCTCCTACGACACCGATGCGCACGGCCGTCTCGGTTGCGCGATCAACCACCGGCGGCCTCCATCGGCGACGCATCCGCCTTGCGGGGCGCGACGCCCGGGATCCGGTCGAGCACCGAAAGCGTGAGACCGCCGTCGACCATGATGTTTTCGCCCGTGATATAGTAATTTGTTCGATCGATCAGAAACGAGACCGTCCGCGCCACGTCTTCGGGCGTACCGATCCGCCGCAACGGCACGATGGCTTCGCGCTGCTGGGCCACAGAATCGTCGAGGTACATGGCTTGGGTCATCGGCGTCATGATCATGCCGGGCGAAACGCTGTTGACCCGGATCCCATGCTCGCCCCACTCGATCGCCATTTGCTTGCACAGCATGATGAGCGCCGCCTTGGCGGCGCTATACGCTCCGGTTTGCCGGTGCGGATACACGCCGGATTGCGACGAGATGCCGACAAAGGCGCCTCGGCTAGCCTTCAAATGCGAGAATCCGGCTTTGGCCAGTAGCCAGCTTGCGCGGCATGTCAGCGCAAACATCTCATCCCAAACCTGAAGCGACATCGATTCAAGGGAAGTCGGATCAACCGCACCTGCATTCGATACAATTGCATCGAGCCCCTTGAACTGCGCAGCGGCCGCCTCCACGAAGCGCTCAGGCACCGACACATCTCGCAGGTCGCCCTCCATCACAAGTATCTTGCATCCGCGACTCTGGAGTTCGGCGGCAAGCGCGTCAACTTCCGCGCGCTTCGACGTACGCACATCGCAATTGCGGAATCCGGCACGCCGGCGATCTGGCGGCAGATGGCGCCGCCGATACCCTCGCTCACTCCTGTCACAAGTACACGCACTATCGATTATCCTTCTGGCTAATCGAGATAGGAGCCGCCATTGACGTTGATGGTTTCGCCGATGACGTAGCTCGATGCATCGGACAACAGAAACAAAACAACCGAAGCAATCTCATCCGGTCGAGCAAAGCGACCCAGCGGAATTCGCGAAATGGTCGTCGTTTGATGCGACTGACTCATCTCTCGCGTCAGCTCCGTGTCGACGATCCCGGGCGCAATGGCATTGACACGCACATCGCAAGGAGCAGCCCAGGCCGCAAGGGACTTTGTCAGCCCAATCAAGCCGGCTTTTGCCGCGGTGTAATGCGCGTTTCCGATGAAATCGCCTCGCTTTCCAGCGACCGAGGAAACATTAACGACGCGGCCAAAGCAGCGTTTCAGCATGTCCGGCATCACGGCATGGCAGCAGTTGTATGCACCTGTGAGGTGGACATTGAGCATGCGATCCCAGCGCTCACGGGAGATTTCCGGAAACGACACGAAATCGCCGATGCCGGCGTTGTTCACCAATAGATCGATCGCACCAAGCTCGCTTCCGATCTTCCTGACCGCGGCCGTTACCGCCGCGGTATCGCCGACATCGCATGAGATGGCGGTCGCGTCGGCTCCGGTGGAGCGAAGGCTCGCGGCGAGTTTGTCGGCGGCCTGCTCGTCGCGGTCGGCGACTACAACATGCGCGCCGGCCGCAGAAAGCACCCGCGAAATGCCCTCGCCGATACCTTTGGCGCCTCCCGTGACAACGGCGATTCGACCGTTGATGCTCGGATCGATCTGAATGGCGCGCGATTCAGGCATTCGAGGTCCTCTTGAGCGCACGGCTGGAGACAAAATCCATCACGCGACGCGCTGGCCAAAGGTCTGCGATCTCGCTGACCGTCGCTGCGAGATCCGGCGCCACATCTTTCATGCGCTCCGGCGTGAAGCGCGAGGCTGGACCGGCGATGCTGACGGTGCCAACCGCAATCCCATCACGGCCGAGAATTGCCTGCGCCATGGCGCAAGTACCGGGCTCGCCTTCTTCTATCGCCATGCCATAACCACGGGCGCGGGTTGCGGCGAGCTCATTGATCAGGGTCGCCTCATCGCGAACAAGGGGTTTGCCGAAACGTACTGGGACCACATATCCACGCCTCTTGACGAGGCTGGCTGCGGCTTCATCGTTCATCGTGGACAGCCAGGCCTTGCCGGTCGCGGTGGCATGCAACACGACAGCCTGTCCGAGATCGGCGTCATATCTCAGGCCGGACAGGGCGCCTTGCGATTTGGCAATCCAGTACAGCGTATCGCCTTCGGCGAGCGCGAGACGGACGAGCTCGCCCGTCCGAATGGCCAGCCTGTCCAAGGACGGTTGGCAGATGTCAGAGGTGCCGGCCCCCGAAAGCACGCGAAAACCAACTGCAGCAAGCTTGACGGTCAGCCGATAGCGCTGACTGGCATCGTCCTGCACCGCAAAGCGGCGATTGACCAAGGACGAAAGCAGCCGATGCGCAGCACTTTTTGGCATATCCAGGCGACGCGCGATCTCGCTCAGCGGCAAACCATTCGGCTCGTCCGCAAGGAGCTCGATGATGTCCATCACCCGATCGACGAAGTCACCCAGAGCCATTCTCATATCCTATAGAACATCGTTCTATTCGCAAAATGCCATCTTGTTGTCAAGCGTCGGATTTTGGGGCAAAAACCCCTCTGATGTCCGCGGAACTCGGTTCTATTGACACGACGATTGGAAGAAAATAGAACGTCGTTCCAACAATAGGAGGAAACATGGGACCATCGACCAAGGCTGATACAAGGTCGATCGGCCGTGATTGGGCCACGCCGATCATTTGGTTCGGCCCTGCGCTGGTCCTGCTACTGGCTGTAACTCTCTATCCGACAGCCTTGGTGTTGTGGCTCAGTCTCAGCCACACGCGTTTCTACGATGTCACCGGCTGGGCTGGCCTGGGCAACTACACTGCCGTGCTGACC
Source organism: Bradyrhizobium sp. 142 (assembly GCF_023074015.1). NCBI lineage: Bacteria > Pseudomonadati > Pseudomonadota > Alphaproteobacteria > Hyphomicrobiales > Nitrobacteraceae > Bradyrhizobium > Bradyrhizobium sp. 142. The sequence goes on along the minus strand of NZ_JADPKQ010000370.1, from coordinate 5,078 downwards.
TCCAGCGCATTTTGGGATCTCACCTTCAATTCCCTCGTCTATGTGACGGGGTCGCTCGCCATCGTGTTGCCGGTCGGGCTGCTCTGCGCCCTTGCGTTGCAAACGATGAAGCGCGGCGCCTCGTCTTTTCGGGCAGTGCTGCTGCTGCCTTGGACGCTATCCATGGCGGTCGTCGGCTGCTTTTGGCTATGGCTGCTGAATCCATCTTACGGCCCGATTAGCTACGCGATGAAATCCGTTGGACTGACGCCCGGCTTGATGCTTGGCGATCCAGGCATCGCACTATTGTTGCTGATCGTGGTGACGGCTTGGTGGTCGTTTCCTTACGTCATGGTGATGATGAGCGCCGCCCTGCAAAGCATTCCGGGCGAACTCTATGAGGCCCTCGATATCGATGGCGGTGGATTCTGGTCGCGCCTGCGTCACGTGGTCTGCCTCATGTCAATGCTACGCTCGGCAGCACCGCGCTGGCCCTGAGCATCCTGTATCTCACGCTCGTTACGCTCATTCTCGTTCTGACGGGGGGCGGGCCGCTCGGCGCGACGGGCACGTGGAGCTTCGAGGTTTTCGTCACCGCCTTCAGGTCGGTCGACGTCTCTCCATCGGCGGTGATCTCGATCATCGTCCTCATCGTCAATCTACTGCTCGGCCTCGTCTATACGCGGCTGACAGGCCGCGTTTCAGGATAGGTTCACTATGCGCAAAACACCGGCCGAACGCCTGCTCTCGCCCTTGACGATCGGCATTCTGGTCGCGGTCGTTGTCGGTCCCATGGCATGGGCGCTGGTGACGTCGCTCAAGACCGAAGCGAACGTCATCACATTCCCTCCCTCCTTGCTGCCGTCACCTGCGACACTTGCCAGCTATGTGGCCGTCTTCCGGCAGCAGAATTTTGTGATCGAGCTTTTCAACTCCGTCTTCTACGCAACCGCGTCGATCGCGCTGACGCTGGCCGTTTCAGTGCCAGCCGGCTATGCCGCATCAAGGCTGACGTTCCCGGCCAAGCGCGCGGTCATGCTTCTCATATTGGCAACGTCGATGATTCCCGGCGTCGCGCTACTGATACCGACATATTTCGTCCTCGACGCAATCGGGCTTCTAAACAATCCTATCGCAATCATCGTTCTCCAGGCCGCGCGACTTGTGCCCCAGACGATCTGGTTCATGCAGAACTTTGTGGACGCGGTGCCGATCGAGCTCGACGAAGCTACCGAGGTCGACGGCGCCACGCGCTGGCAGACTTTTGCGCAGGTCATATTGCCGCTGATCAAGCCAGGCATCGCGGCGACCGCAGTGCTCGGCATCATCACAACATGGAATGACTACATCACGGTTGCTGCTTTCGCGCCCGACGTCGCCCGCCGTACACTTCAGGTTGCGCTGGTGAACCAGGTCTTCGACAGCATTGGCGTCACCTGGTCGTATGTCATGGCGTTCGCAATCATCTCGTCGATCCCGATGGTTGCACTCTTTATCGTCGCGCAGCGCTGGTTCATCGCCGGTCTGACAGCCGGTGCTGTCAAAGGTTAGTTTCACAATTAGTGCAATTGGGAGGAGAACATGTCTGACAAAAAACATTTGAAGCTGTCTCGCCGTTCGGTCGTCGCCGGCCTTGCCACCGCAGGGGCCGCAACGACGCTTGGGCTTCGGCAATCATCTGCGCAATCCGCCACCGAAGTCAGCTACAATAGCTTCCTCGATCCCGCCAATGCGAACGATCCGCGCTCGGCCGCGCAGAGTCGTATGATCGAAGCTTTTGAGAAGGCAAACCCGAGCATTAAGATCAAAGTCGTCGTGGATCCGGCCGGCGCCAATGGCATTCGCGCCGCGCGCACCAAATCGGGTTCGCCCGACGTCATCCGCGTCTCGAACTTCCAGCTGGCAGAGTTTGCCGCGACTGGTTCCATCCTGCCGCTCGATGAGCTCGTCGTCCGCGACAAGATCGATGCCAACGACTGGCTGATTCCACTAGAGCAGACCAAGGTCAACGGCAGACTGTTAGGACTGCAGCAGGATTACCGGATTCCGATCCTGATCTATCGCAAGAGCCGCTTCGCCGATGCTCAGGTGACGACACCGCCGCGTACCTATGACGAGGTCGGTGCTCTCGGCGCCCGGCTCACCAAGAACAACACCATTGGCTACGCCATCCCGATCGGCCTCACCGGGGGCATCGGAGGTGCCCAGGCCTTCGTCGAATTCATATTGAGTTCAATCGTCGCCGGCAATACAGATCCATTTTTTGCGCCCGACGGCCGCAACATCGGCTTCTCAGATGAACGTCTATTGCTTGCCGCCACGACGGTTCGCGACCTTTTCGGCAAGTACAAGGCGTCAACGCCCGTCACGCTACAGTTCGGCTACAACGAATTGCAGGACGGGTTGCGCGCCGGCACCGTAGCATCGGCCTCGTTCGGCCTCTATCGCTACAAGGGCCTGGAGCGCCAGGTTGCCGACAACGATCTGGCATGGGCGGCAGCGCCGTCGATGAGCCCGGCCGACAAGCACGCCGTTTACGGTTTCCAGCTCAGCATCAATGCAAATTCGCCGCGCAAGGACGCCGCCTGGGAATTCGTCAAATACATGACCAGCCCGGCCGCGCAAATGATTGCCGCGCGCGGCGGTGAAGTCGTTGCCCGGGCAAGCGCCTACGATGATGCCTACTTCGTGTCGCCCGAGGCTGCCGATCAGCAGGGCTGGAAGCAACTCGTGCAGCAGCGCGGACGTGTCGTCACCTATTCCGTGATTCAATCAACTTTCAACCAGATTGCCGGAGAGGCCTTCCAGCGCATGATCCTGCGCAGCGGCACTCCGGAAAGTGTGGTTACGGAAATCAAGACCCGTTACGCCGAAGCTCTCGCCAAGGCCTGATACGCCGCAGTGCGTCGCGTCCCCGATTGGGACGCGACGTGCGCCCGAACGGCACATTCCTACCGCTCAGCGCCTTGTAAACCGACCACCGTGACGTCGCTGTCAAACATGGGCTACCGGCGTCATTGCAAGCAATGGGAAGGGTATATGGAAAAGACGCCAGACGCATATCCACCGGATTGTCGTCTTTTTCGAATTATGGCATTTGGTGACTCAAACACCTTCGGCACAGCGTCGGTTGCTGTCCCGCCAAGCTTTCGCCTAGCCCCTGAAGATCGCTGGCCACGGGTGATGCAATCTTGTCTCATTTCCGCAGAAGTAATCGAGGAAGGCCTGCCCGGCCGCACGACCGATTTGGAGGATCTTGGAGAACCCGTCCAAGGCGGCGTGACCTATAGCGGCCTGCAGCATCTTCCAACAGCGCTAGCTTCTCATCAGCCCTTGGATCTGGTTATCCTCATGCTTGGCACCAACGATGCCAAGACGCGCTTCGAACGCGACGCCCACGATATCGCCGCGGGCATGAGACGCTTGGTATCCACCGTTAAGTCATTCCAATCAATTGTGGGCTACACGGCGCCAAGCGTACTCGTCATCAGTCCCCCGGCCATTGCGTCCTCGGTCGTCAACGGCCGCCTCGGAGAGATGTTTGCGTGCGGATCACAGCTCACCGCAGCACTGCCCGATCTCTACCGAGCGATTGCCACAGAGCTCAGCGCGGACTTCCTCGACGCCAACGACATCATAAGTACCGACGGTATCGATGGCGTTCACTGGACGGTGCATACACACCGGACGTTCGGAACGGCCGTCGCGACCTGGATAGCCGGCAAATATCAACTCTTAATGCAAGAGCCATTACCGTGAGATACCGTCTCTTAGGTCGCACCGGCGTTCGCGTCAGCGAATACATGCTTGGCACAATGAGCTACGGCTCCGACGGAAACACCGGATCGGCCGAGTTCGCTCCGTGGCCGCTGGGCGTCACTATCTGAGCGGCAGGACGAGGATGTCGAGAGAGATCGCTACGAGGCGATTTTGGCACTGCACCTAACGTCAGACGCCTAGGGAGCGAGTGGGCTTCGCGGCGACGAGAGCTAATTTCAACAGGAGAAGCAATCGATGAGAGTCTTGGTGAGTGGGGGAAGCCGCGGGATCGGAGCGGCGGCCTGCCTGCGGATAGCCGAAGCCGCATTGTCGAGGGGCGAGCGTCCGAATATCGCCGTCTGTGGTCGAGAGGAATCTGATCCACAGGAACAAGTTGCCCGTTCGGTGCGCGAGATGGGGGGCGAGGCTATTGCTTTGTCCGGAGACCTCAGCGACGACGACGTGGCCGCCAAGCTTGTAGATGGGGCCATGGCGGCGTTCGGAGGCCTCGACGCTCTTGTTTGCAATGCCGGCGTAGCGAGCCCAGGGAAAATCTGTGATCTGTCGGTTGCCGAATGGGACAAGATGTTCGCCATCAACCTTCGGGGCGCTTGGCTGCTCGCCAAAAGTTCCTACCCGCATCTGAAAGAGAGTCGTGGCGCAGCCTGCTTCACGTCTTCGATGTCGGGGCAAGTGCCGCACGAGGGGTCGGGCGCGTATAGCCCGACCAAAGCCGCACTCACGATGCTTGCACAAACGCTCGCCCTGGAGTGGGCGCCAGACGGAATACGCGTCAACGTCGTTTCTCCAGGCATGACACATACTCCAATGTCCGCGAAGATGTACGCAGATCCCGTGATCAAGAAGGCGAGAGAGGCCCTGATCCCTCTTTCCCGGATCGCCGATCCGAAAGATATCGCCAATACAATTGAGTTCATGATCAGCCCGCTGTCGAGTTACGTTACAGGTCAAGACCTATGTGTCGACGGTGGTTTTACCAAGTCGATTCTTAACCACATACCTGGACGCCCGAGTTCAAAGCACTAGGGGGCTTGACAGAGGTTGTAGTGGGTTCAGAGCTGGTCCCGCTTGTCTGAACAGACTTTCCGCGTCGATAAGTGGAGCCTCTGCCGAGATTAGGCCGCCACGCGGAGCGGCGGAAGGTTGAAGTAGGCTTGATCCGGGGTCATGTCGTCAAGGCTCGAATGGGGCCTTCGTGCGTTGTAGAAGTCGAGATACCGGCCGATCGAATGTCGCGCCTCGCCGACGGTTTCGTAGGCTCGCAGATAGACCTCCTCGTATTTAACGCTGCGCCATAGCCGCTCGACGAAGACGTTGTC
>NZ_JADPKQ010000190.1:0-597 GCF_023074015.1 Bradyrhizobium sp. 142 | reverse complement strand
AGGGGCGTGGTCGTTCCTCCCGAGCGGGCTGGCGGATGGATCGCACACCATCGTGGCAAGCCAGACCGACAGCTTCGGCAACACCGGTTCGGCCTCGCTCAGCTTCACCCTCGACACGGCGGCGCCGAGCGGCGGCACGCCGGACCTGACGGCGGGCTCGGACACCGGCACCTCGAACACGGACAATCTCACGTCGGCGACGGCGCCGACCTTCACGGTGGCGCTGACCCCGACGGCTGCCGTCGGCGATACGGTGCAGCTGTTGCTGGGCGGCTCGCCGCTGGCCCATCCGGTCACGCATGTGATCACGGCCACTGACGTGACGGCAGGCAGCGTCAGCCTGACGGTGACCGCCGGCGATCTCGGAGCCGATGGCACCAAGCAGATCGCGGCGCAGTTCAGCGATGCCGCCGGCAACAGCTCGACCACCTCCGCGCTGAGCTTCATCCTGGACACGGCGGCGCCGACGGTTGCGATCACCAGCACCGGCGGACCGGTCAACCAGGCCAGCCAGACCATCACCGGCACGGTGGACGTGGCCGACGCCGGCGCCAGCGTCACCATCCTCGACGGCACCACCGCGATCGGCACCGCCAT
>NZ_JADPKQ010000229.1:0-29200 GCF_023074015.1 Bradyrhizobium sp. 142 | reverse complement strand
GACGCGAGTGGTCAACAATTTGCATCGGCGTGCCAAGGCATTCGGCTTTGTTCTCCAGCCCTTGGAGCCGAAAGTAGTTGCTGCCGTTTCTTAGGAATCATTCTCCAGCGTCAGCTCTCCGATCTTGGCATGCAGCGACTTCACATCGACTGCGGGCGCGGCCGGCGGCCCGCCCCCTGGTCCGAAAATCCCGGAAGCATTGCCCTCAAGCTGCGATTTCCACGCCGTAATCTGATTGGGGTGAACGTCAAAATGCTCGGCCAGTTGGGCTATCGTCCGATCGCCTTTGACGGCGGCCAGAGCCACCTTCGCCTTGAAGGCCGGTGAGTGATTCCGGCGTGCTCGTCTGCTCATCGTCTCTCCTGATTCGCGGGCCTATCGTGCCCGTCGTCAGGCAGAAACTCCACTTAACGTCCTGTGCAGATTTCCGGAGCCGGCTCTCCACTCGGGGAGATCGAAAGTCACTGTTAGCCGTGGCCTCAACTAGGAAGCGCTGCTCGAACGGGGCGCTCACCGTCACGGGAAGACCGATTCTCCGAAATCATGTCTGGGGCCGGCGGCAGTTCGCCAAAACTTGGGATGACGAGCTGCGGGCGCCCAGAATTAGTCGCTGCAGATTCGCACTTGGGCGCTAGCCGCGCAGAATTTCGGCGATATTAGCCTTACATTATTGAAATTCGGCTACGCGGGGTTCTATGCTGAGGGCATGACATCGCACACTGTACGCTCTCTTGGAATCTTGCACCTCGAACGCGGGCTGCCGCCCGGCACCAAGCCTCCGACGCCTGCGGCCGGCTCAATATTGAACCCAGCTACTTTCGATTTTGCGACTATCTCCGAGACGGTCGCGGGAGCTTGGGTTGAGAACGTCGTTCGAGGTGATCCGGCACTTGAGCCTGCCTTCATTGCCGCGGCCCGGCGACTGGTCGAGCGAGGCGCAGTCGCGATAACCTCAACCTGCGGCTTCTCAATTCGGCATCAACGGGCTGTGGCTGCCTCGGTAGATGTACCAGTGGCGATGTCCAGCCTGCTCCTGTTACCGACCTTGCTTCGCCAGCTGCCGGCGCGAGCCAAAATCGCTGTCCTGACCTACGATTCGAAATATTGCGGCGAGGACCTGCTGGGCATCGATGATCCTGTCGAGCGAGCTAGGGTCGTGATTGGCGGCATCGAAGGTGGCAAGTTCTGGCACGACGAACTCAAGCGTCCAGCGCCACCAACTGACGTTGCAGCAATCGAGACGGATGTCTCCGCCTGCATCACGCGCCTCCGAGCCGCACATCCGGAGATCGCGACCATACTATTCGAGTGCGCGGCGTTCCCGATGGTTGCATCAGCGATCCGTCGTATTGCGCAGCTGCCTGTGTACGATATTACGGACCTCTGCCGGCTGACAATGGCATCGACCGCCTGAACGCGTTATTACAACCAGGGGCAGGCTGTGTCGCAGATCGTTTCCGATCGTCAGCCTGGTTGATCCCGTAGGCGCTAACATCGAGACGGCCACGATCGAGGCGCGTCTCTGTTATGGCAACGTTTCTCCGGCTGCTAACGACCGGTTCATCGAACTCGTGGAGGCATGTCGCCGAGTTGCCCAGGCGAAATTGTCATCGCCTGGACTGTTTGTGGTGGCTATGGCGTCGTTCGTCTCAGTTCGACGGAGCGCTTGCATATTTTCGAAGTTCAAGTCTGGCAATCGCTCGGCAATGCACTTCATCCGGTCCATCCGCCAAGCGCATTGTGCGCATCGACGCGTAATCGCGTGCCAGCCCCGCCTCCTCAGAGACTCCGGCGCCGCCGAACGCCTGGATCGCCTGGTCGATAACCTTCAGGGCCATACGTGGTGCCGCGACCTTGATCATCGCGATCTCGAGCTTGGCGCTCTTGTTGCCGACTTTATCCATCATGTCGGCGGCTTTGAGACACAACAGCCGGTTCATCTCGATGTCGATGCGCGCGTCAGCGATTCGCTGCTCCCATACCGAATGTTCAACAATCCTTTTGCCGAAAGCGACCCGGGAATTGAGCCGTTTCACCATCTTTTCCAGCGCCTCTTCGGCTTTGCCGATGGAGCGCATACAATGATGAATGCGGCCTGGACCGAGTCGGCCTTGGGCAATCTCGAAGCCGCGCCCCTCTCCGAGCAACACATTGCGCGCGGGCACCCGGACATTTTCAAGCAGCACCTGGCCATGGCCGTGCGGCGCATCGTCATAGCCGAATACCGGCAACATTTTTTCGATCTTGACGCCGGGAGTATCAACCGGGACCAGGATCTGCGACTGCTGCTGATGTCGCGGCGCCTTCAAGTCAGTCTTACCCATCACGATCGCGATCTTGCAGCGAGGATCGCCGATCCCGGAGGACCACCACTTGCGGCCGTTAATCACGTAGTGATCGCCGTCTCGATCGATCCGAGTCTCGATATTGGTGGCATCGGAGGAAGCCACTGCAGGCTCGGTCATCAAGAACGCGGAACGGATTTCCCCGTCCATCAAGGGCTTCAACCACTGCCGCTTTTGCTGCTCGGTACCGTAACGGATCAATACTTCCATGTTGCCGGTGTCAGGCGCGGAGCAGTTGAACACTTTCGACGCCCAGCTGATGCGGCCCATCTCTTCTGCAAGCGGCGCATATTCCAGGTTGGTCAGTCCCGCACCGCGGAATTCATCGTCCTCGTGCGGGGATGGGGGCAGGAACATGTTCCACAGCCCCTCCGCGCGCGCCTTCTTCTTTAGATCTTCGAGAACCGGGATCACCTTCCAGCGATCACCTTCGGCGTCCTGTTGTTTGTAGACCGGCACGGCGGGCCGGACATGCGTGTCCATAAATGACCGCACCCGGCCCAACCATTCTTTCTGCTTCGCCGACATCGTGAAATTCATGGACGCTCCCGTTTTCAAACGCTGCAGCCACACTCTGGCCGCCGCTTCTCCCGCCGAACAATCCCGCAAGCGAGCTGACTGATACCCGTCGTGTGTCCGCCGGCGGAGCTGGTATTGATCTCGTGGTCCCGAATAGATTCCAGGGCATTCCGGCTGGGAGACAGCAAGTATTCGAAGGCGTGACGCTCTTCTGCGTTCCGCGCTCGCGGACATGCGCCTTCGGCGAAGATCGCACATCGTTCTCCTGATTGAGTGCGGGTCACCGCAAATGCGACTTGCCGCTCAAGAGGCAACAATACTTTAGTGCTGGTCCTGTATTCATCAAATGCAAACAGATGAAGCATGACGCTTAAAACAGGCGCTCACTCCCACTTTTTGATGTATTTGAACGCTGACCTCATCAGCCGGTTTCCTAATCGGCTTTCTCTCCGATCGCCATCACAATATTGCGCTCCACGAGCCCTGTCGCGCATGAGTGATAGCCGCTTCTTTGGAAACTGTGGCAACTAGCGGGTGGAAGGTGCGGGTCATCCCACTCTAGCTCAGGATTAAGTGTTTTCGAAATAAGAACATTGGAAATCAGCAAAAGATCGCCCGAGTCCCACAATCCAAGCCGAACCACGCCTGTTCGCAGGTAGCAATTGAAGAAACTTCTCAAGAGCAACTCACCGGCCCTGGTCAGCCGTGACGGGGCTTCGCGCTCCCGTCTCCGTGACGCTGTCCTATACCGAAAGCCGCAATAGAGCACCATTTCCATCTTCCCCATCGTGCGGAGTTATCATGCCTGAAAGCATCAAGGTTTCGGCTCCCGACGCAGAATTTCGACGAGAGCGGCTCCCATATGAAGGAAAATTCGCTTTGAGCAGGTGGCAGTATTTGCAACAAAGAGAACCTGCCGCGGGTGGTGGACTCTTGACCGGATGGAGCTAGGACAATGACGATCAGCAAAGGGCCGCAGGCATTCCCGCGATCAGAATACCTGCGAAGGGTTGGCTTGGTGAAAGCAGAAATGGCACGGCGCGGCGTTGATGCGCTTCTCGTCAACAATTCTCGCAACATCACCTATCTTACCGGATGTACGGCTCGATCGGGCATAACACCGCAGGGACTGGTAGTTTCAGCTGCAAAAGAGGAACCAACGTTTATTCTGCGCGGCCTGGATGCGCCGGCGGCGATCCACCAATCCTTCCTCGAGCGCGGTAATGTGATCGGCTATCCGGAAAAGCTCATCGCCAACCCAGACATGGATGGCTTCGACGCGGTGATCGATTTCCTCCATGAACTTGGTGTTGCAAGCTGCGGCTTAGGCCTCGAACTGGGCGACCTTTCCGCGCAAACAGCGGAAAAATTCAAAGCTCGGATGCCGAAAGCGAAGCTCGTCGATTGCACGAAAGCTGTCGCATGGATTCGGACCATTAAGTCCGATCTTGAGATAGCCGTCATGCGGGAAGCTGCAGCTATCGCTGATGCCGGGATCATGCGTGCGGCGGAAGTCATTCGCCCTGGCGTGAGAGAGGCGGACGCGATGGCCGAAATCATGGCGACGCTGGCGCGTGGCGCAAATGGTAAACCAGGGACCGATCTGGCGAATGTGTTCTTCTGCTCCTCGCCACGCACTGGAACGTGTCATATCCGATGGAGTGAAGATATCATTCGTGAAGGGTCTCAGATCAATATTGAACTAGGCGGCGTACGACACGGCTACGTTGCCGCGATAATGCGCACCTTCTCGGTTGGTGCGCCCTCCGAACGCCTGCGTCGCGTTCACGAAGCAGAGCTTGCGGGCCTGGAGGCCGCGCTCGGCACCGTTAGGCCCGGTGCCACCTGCAGCGACGTCGCCAACGCCTTCTATCGCACGATTGAAAAGTATGGCGTCAAGAAGAGCACCCGTTGTGGATACGCTATTGGTGTTGATTGGACTGAGCCGACAGCGAGCCTCCAGACCGGCGAGATGACAGAGCTGAAGCCGAACATGACCTTCCATCTGATGCTAGGTAACTGGATCGATGAGGATTTCGGCTATGCCCTGAGCGAGACATTCCGCGTCACTGACTCCGGTGTGGAAGTATTAACCCGCGCGCCACGCAAGCTTTTCGAGCTTAGCTGAGGCCTTAGAGTTTCGGGCAAGCCGCCGTCGCATAAAGGACGTCCTTGTGTCGGGCGGCGTTTCCGATGAATGGTAGCGCCATTCACGGGATTTTGGGAAAGCCGAGAAGCACGGCTCTTTAGAAAGTACTTTTCATTGTCTCGCACCTTAATGATGAAGCCTGGATTGGAACGCCGATGAACGATGCCATCGTCGACGCAGCGAGCAAGCACTTTGTACCGAACTACTTCGACGCACGTCGGCGTTTTCGCGACTACGTGGGAGAAGCTGCGGGTGCCGAGGCAGCAATCTATCCGTCGCCCGCCAGAGGGCCTCGTGGCGAAGAACTTTCGACAGATGTTGCCTGGTTTGGTGACCGTCGCGCCGCCAAGGTAGGGATTATGATATCGGGCACGCATGGCGTCGAAGGCTATTGTGGATCCGCGGCACAGCTCGATTGGTTGGCAGGGCGTGGCTACGAAAGGCTCCAGTCCGATGAAGCGATGTTGCTGATCCACGCCATTAATCCATATGGGTTCGCATGGGATCGGCGCGTCACCCAAGAGGGCTGCGACCTTAACCGAAACTTTGTCGATTTCAGAGCCCCCTTACCTCTAAACGAAGGCTACGATCTACTTGCTGATTCGCTTGTTCCACGTGAGCTGGATGGACCACTCTTCGTCGCTGCCGAGGCAACAATAGAACAGTTCCGGACGATCCACGGTGAACTTGCGTTCCGCAAGGCTCGGACCAGTGGGCAATACCGACATCCCACCGGGATGTTCTTCGGCGGTCTCGGCCCGACCGTCGCGCGTCAAACGCTCGAACGGATCGTATCAGACTACGGTATCGAATCTCGCCAGTTCGTCTTGATTCTCGACTATCACACGGGTCTCGGTCCTTATGGCTACGGCGAACTGCAATGCGAGCAGGCGTCAGGCCTATCCGGTTATCAACGTGCACGTACTATCTTTGGGGCCTCAGTCACATCTCCGGATCTCGGCACTTCATCGTCTGTTGTGCTCAATGGCACGCAAGATGATTACTGGCAGCGGCTCCTCGTAGATCGGCACGTTTACGTCTGCTTGGAGTTCGGCACCTATCCTCCAGAGGCCGCCAGACCTCTCTTGCGTGCCGATCATTGGCTTTTCGCCTATGGGCGAGAGAATATTGAAAAGGATGTCGGTCATGAAATTCGGCGACGCGTGAAGCAGCACTACTTTCCTGAAAGCGCGGATTGGAAGGAGATGGTGCTCTACCGCAGTCGTCAGGTTCACCGGCAGATGATTGAAGGCTTGCGGATGTAGGGCTCGTTTGTCGGTCAAATGTTCCGTGCGGCGGATGGAGTGCGAAGCAATAGTCGGCTCGCCGGATCGGCGCAGCGCTTAATTTGAGCAGCTCAAACTAGATCGGACGCATGTCACGTTCGTTGCTGCTCTGTTGGCGAGGTAACACTTGTCGGGAGGCGACGCGCTATGCCAGGATCGCCGTCAACTATCTTGCCTTCGTCCAACTCGCGTCATTCAGGTCGTGCCTGGGACAGAACGAATCCGCGTCTTAGTTGGTACGGCGATCAGCGAGAAGCCGATCTTCCCGAACCGTCCCAACCGCGTGATCGCGCTGGGGCCGAGCTAGTACGCCTGCTGCCGGTGTACGAGCTCGGCGAGGACAACACCACGACCCTCGAAGGTGATCTGTAACCGCCGTTCAGCCGCAAGGCCTTGGTCTTCGGACTGTTCGGCGCGATCGCTCGCAAGCTCGGCGCGTTGTTGCCGACCACAACGATCTAGCGCTTCTCATCGCCCATAAGCGACGCCCGCCAGGCCCATTCATCTCTCGAGAGTGGGTAGCCAACGAGGAATAATGATAGCTGGCCCCTTCTTGCACGAAGAGGTGAACTACCCAGATGCTCGCCAATTAAACAGCGTGCGCAGCCTGCGAGCATCCAACTTTCTTTTCCGACGCGCTACTTCGTCAGCCAGGCAAGCCAGCGTTCTTGAATGTGCTCCAGGTTAGTCTTTCCATCAGGACGCTTAGCCGCTAACCACTCGGAATCTTGCTCAACAACCTTGGATGCATTTTCCTTGCTAATGTTAAGGAATGGTGGGAGATCAGATGGCAAGTACTCAAGCAGATTAATGTTCGGCCCTGGCAGCATCGTACCCAGCGTGAAGCCAGCAGCATTTCTGGCACGGTTCACGAACGCGATCAATTTCTGTGCATTTGCAGTGTTGGGACCACCCTTGAGAACTGCCCACATAGTATTCACTAGATTTCCGCCGTCCCAGACGATACGGATGGGCACCCCTTGACGGATTGCATTCAGTGCACGGCTGTCATAGCAGCTCGTAACTTGCAGTTCACCATTTAACAACAGCTGAACCGGTTCTCCTCCCGCGGTCCACCATTTCGTAATGTGCGGCCTAAGCTCGTCGAGTTTTCTCAAAGCTCTGTCGAACTTGTCATCAGTCAGCGGCCAGCGTTCGCCAGGGGGTTCGCCGTTTGCCGATAGCGCGAAACCTATGTGGCGTGCATTTTGCGCGAGCCCACGCCGCCCCGGAAAATCCCTGACGTTCCAGAAGTCTGCCCAATTTTTCGGCCCTCCATTGGGAAAGGCTCGAACATCATAAGCCAGAATAGTTACAGATCGGAATGCGACAACTGCGTCCTTAAGCCGATTGCTTTTTGGGACGCCCTCCAAGGACTGCATCCCAAAGGCTATAGTCAATCGGCTCAAACATTCCAGCCTGACTCATGGCCGGGTGGTTCTGTGGATCAACAAAGACTACATCCCAATCCACACGTCCAGCTTGGTTCATAGCCCGCACTTGCGGCTCAGCACTGTCCGCAATTACGTCAACGACAGTGATTCCAGTCTCCTTTGTGAAGGGCTCAAATACAGTTTTCCGGATGCCTGCGGTCGCGGATCCGCCGTAGCCGTACACGACCACACTGCCGCTGCCCTTCAGCTTCTCTTGGGAATTCGCAGGCGTTACTTTACCAATGAGCGGCGCGCTTAGCAGCCCAGCCGCAGATTTCACTACTGCGCGGCGGCTCGGGTGATGACCTTGATGTGAGTGGTCTTTCTCGCTCATGTTACACCTTCGTTGATATTGGGCTCCAAGCACGACTCGGCAAGTCTGCGCAAGTGCAAATGATCAGAGTGTAGGATTAGCGCGCAAAACTGCCGATGTGAGCATGGAAGAGGAAATTGGCTGCACGAACGCTTACCGCCATGCACTTTGACAGCTAAGCAATTAGAATTTGATCCTTAACGCTCGGACCACGAGACTTTCCACGTAGTCATCAATATTCGCATGGACTGCCTACGTGCACCTTCGCTACGAAGCGTAATCTGGACTAATGCGATCCAAACGACGCTTGAGCGCCTCCCACGGACGGGGGTTTCGATTGTAACCGTGACGATTGAACTGCCCCGCCGTGTGAGCCGCTATTTCGCGGGACGGCAGGTTGATCTTTTGTCCGCCCTGCGTAGCTGCGACTTGCACGCGACAGGATTGCTCCAAGAGATACATGTTTAGGAATGCTTCAGATATCGTACGCCCGACGGTAAGTAGCCCGTGGTTCTTTAAGATCATCACGTCTTTGGAGCCAAGATCTCGTACGATCCTTTCACGCTCGTCGAGATCAAGGGCAATACCTTCATAGTCGTGATAGGCAATACCATCAAAGAAGCACATCGACTTTTGATTTAACGGTAAAAGCCCCTGTTCTTGTGCAGCCACAGCCATACCCGCCAAGGTGTGCGTATGCATGACACACTGAGCATCATCGCGGCTCATGTGAATGGCGGAATGGATGGTAAAACCTGCGTTGTTAATCTTGGACTCGTTCTCCTCCTCAATCGCATGCCCGTCCGCATCGACAACCACGAGACTAGACGCTGTAATCTCATCGAACATCATGCCGTATGGGTTGAGAAGAAAACGATGCTTTTTGCCAGGCAGACGAGCCGACAAGTGAGTGGAGATCAAATCGTCCATTCCGAAGTGGGCAAGCAATCGATACGCCGCTGCCAGATCGCGCCGAATCATCCATTCCAACGAGACATCCTCGTGCATCAATAACGCCCCCCGATGGATCGACTTTGATCTCACTCCGGTACCGCGTCGATGGTATCAGCTTCGCGGACACTATTTCGCCAATTGACGCCATATCCTGCCGAGAAACTGCATGTGACTACGTCAACGTGAACGTTTCTGACCCAATCTCTGCTGCCATCGTTTGACAGCTTCTCGGCCAGAAGCCCGTTCAGCTTCCGTTCGCACCCAAGGCCCTTCGGCCTGTGGCCGCCCGAAACGTCGGACTCACGGACCGCGGCTGCCACTTTCGAGGGGCTTATGGTCCCATAAGAATTCGACTGCTTGCTGACAGTCCCCGCAAGCTCTCACATGGTGACCTGCCACCGAAGCTTCATCCGGCGGCGCTCGGAGTCACGACGTGCAGCGCGGATGGAGCAAGTGGCGATCAGCTGGAGCTGGCCGGGGTTGCGTACGCGACCGCTCGTCACAGTAGGTGCGGTGGCGTAGGCCCGCAGGAGTGAGATAGTGCACGAGAAATGCGGGCGCTGGTTGTCGTGCTCGGGGACGCCTGCCTCAGACTTGATGCGCGGATCGTCGAGGTCTAAGAAGTGTTTCATTGAACAGGTCGCTGCGCATCCGGCCACTGACACTCTCGATGAAGCCATTCCGCATCGCGCTTCCGGCACGGTGAAGCGCTACCGACCACTGGATGGGGTCATACTTCAAGTTAATCGATTCCTTTGAATGGCCTACGTATCAATCCATTGATGAAAAACTCAACCATCGAGGTAAAATCGAAGACCGGCAACCCGGTGGCCCGGTGGACCGCCGCTGCGTAAGGTGGCAGCTCTGAGCACTCAAGGAGCAACATCCCAATATCCGGCTGATCGCCGACGAGAGCCACAGCGACGTTGACCGTTTCAGTTTCGACGGAGCTGACGTCTAGGTCGGCACTGGCGTTAAGGAAAGCGGCGGCGAACGAGCAAGCGCCTTCGAGTCCGGCAACAACCACGCGCTTGGAGTTGGGCAAGCCCGCTGCTTCCAGCAGGTCCGGTGTCAGCGAACGTGAGTTCGCTGTAATGATGCCGAGCGCCTTGCCGGGCGGAAGCATCCGCTCGAGGAATGGAGCAAGGAGAAGGCTGGATAGGAGCACGGGCACTTCAATCGCGGTGCGCACCACCTCTTGGTAACGGATCATGAACCCGCAGTTGGAGGTGATCAGTTGTGCGCCCTCCCGCACAAGGTCGGTTGCAGCTTGAACTACGGCCGGGGCCATTTCTCCGGCCCTTTGCCCAAGAATATGATCAAACTGGAGCCCAGGTACGGTTCTGTAGCGCACAGGGACACTCCATGTGCTGGCGTTGCCTACGCTCCCTGGTATGTAGGGGCGGAGGAACGGTCCGGGGAAGCGCTCAAGCTGTAATATACCCACAGGCGCACCGTAGAATTGCTGCCCGGGCGAGGAAAACCGGCGCTTACTTTGAGCAAGAGCGGGATCGATCATCGCGCTATCCTATTCGGATCTCGAACGCCATTGCGCCGACGGCGCTCGCGGTGCGCCGCTTGGCAATTCGGTCGCTCACAACGAACGGAAACAATGTAAAGCTGTGTCCACGACCAAACACTGCAGAATTGGACTTGGATCGCCGAAATGCTGCGGAGTGCGCCAGCGGTCTCTGCGCGTCTTGAGCGGGCTAACCACACGGTGGGGGTCGGCGGGCCCAGCGCATTGGATTACCGTGCGCACGCTGACGCCGCGCTGCATGGTAGGTGCCCACCGCAGCCCTTCCAGTAGGGAGTAGCCTCTGGTCGAGGTCGGATTATAAGCATGGGCTGGATCATAAACGCATGACGATGTGTCGTGCCATAATACGCCCGCGACACCCAATCGAGCTGGAGAAGGATCATCAAGGGGAACGATCCACGCGAAGGTCCGTGCCAAGTGAATTATGTGACAGCAGCACCGCGATAAGCAGAAAAGTGCCAGCATCGCTCACGCCCCGTCATGATCGCTTCAGGCTACCCGGGCACGAGGGCCGAGCGCAGTCACCAAAGCGCTATTCTCCGGCGCATTGCGCGATATGACTAGGTGGGCAGCGTTCTCCGCAACTCGCAAGAAATTTGCCAGCGTCCAGCGCCGTGCTCCAAGACGCTGCCAGGCAGGGCCTCAGAGCACCAGCAGCCAAGCCCGCGACGCGGGCCTGGCTGCTGGGGAAGATGCAATTTTGGATTGTTGCTGAGATCACCCCGCTTTCCAGGCCAGCCAACGTTCCTGGATGTAGTCGGCGTTAGTTTTGCCGTCCGGGCGCTTCTGCACGATCCACGCCGTGTCCTCAGAGACATATTGCGCAGCGTTCTCCGGGTTGACGCTGAGCAGCGGCACCAAGTCGGCTGGCAGATGCTTCAGCTGGTTTGCGTTCGGGCTGGAATAGCCGGTTGCAAGTGTAAAGCCAGCAGCAATCTGAGCCCGATTCACGAACGCGATGAGTTTTTGCGCGTTCCGAGTGTTCGGCCCCCCCTTTAGAATAGCCCAGTAAATGGCGGTCCGGTTCGCGCCGTCCCACGCCATCCGGATGGGAGCTCCTTGCCGAATCATGGGAGTCAGTCGACCAGCGTAGGCCGAAGTCATTACATACTCACGGTTGATGAGAAGCTGGGGTGCTTCACCACCCGCCACCCACCATTTCACGACGTGCGGCTTGATCGCATCAAGCTTCTTCAGCGCCCGGTCGATCTTGTCGTCGGTGAGCGGCCAGATTTCGTTGCGAGGGACGCCATCGGCACCCAACGCGTACACCATATTGTGCTTACCATGCTGCGATATGAGACCCCGCGGCCCTGGAAAGGCCTTCACGTCCCAGAACTCCGCCCAGTTTTTTGGGCCACCTTTGGGGAAAGCGCGCGTATCATAAGCCAACAGCGTCACACTTTCGAATGCTACGACCCCATGACTGAGGCGATCCTTTTGCTGCACGCCTTCCACCGATTCCGCATCCCAGAGGCTGTAGTCAACCGGCTCAAACATACCCGCCTGCTGCATACCCGGGTAATCGACCGCGTCTATGAAAGCCGTGTCCCAATCGACACGGCCAGCCTGGTTCATCGCCTTGACTTGGGGCGCCGACGTATCAACCGGCATGTCAACGACTGTGATGCCCGTCGCCTTCGTAAACTGATCAAAGACCTGTTTCCGCACGCCCTCAGTGAACGAACCGCCATAGCTTTGAACGACAACATTGCCACTTCCGGCCAGCTTTTCCTGAGCCCAAGCCGTAGTGGCCTTAGCGATGAACGGCACACTCATTAAACCCGCAGCCGACTGCAAAATCGACCGGCGGCTTAGGCCAGCGCGCGAATAGCCATGTGAATTATGTCTGCTCATACCGTCCCTCCCTACTTAGCGGAGCCCTTAGATCCACATAATGGATACTAGCCACTTACGCCTGAAGTCAGCGAAGAAGGGGGGAAAGATGCAGAAATCCTGCGACTTCAGTCCAGCGTCCTCTCTACTTCAGCTCCCTTCGCCTCGCCATCAACCTGGGACTGCCCAAACCATGGTCGCCCCGCCTCAGTCGGCCTCCAACGCAAGCTAATATGCTGCTCCCTCTTGACAGTACCAATGCCCGTCTCGCGAAGTGCTGGCACGTCACGCGCGAAGCCTCCTCTGCAGGTTGACGCGCGTTGGGGCGGCCCTGCGCTCGTGCCAAATTGGCGAGCATCGCTAAGCCAACGCCCCAATTATGCAGTAGCTTGTCCTTTTTAGTGAAAAGCCGCGCCGCATTATAGCTAACGTTGCGAGATGCTGCCATTGGTGCAAACGAAAAGATGATGATGGCTCTGACCGCTACACCGATCAAATCTCCCGTCGAGCTTAGCGAGCGTGCGCGCGCTTTTCAGCAAGAACTGCGAGAATGGCTTCGCGCGAACGCGCCCGCGAAGCTCAAGGGGCTCCGCCTTGGGGAAGTGCGTCTAGATGGGGACGTTCGCGCAGCAGTTTTGGACTGGATGGACCAGCTACGTGAGGCCGGCTATGTGTGTGTCGCTTGGCCGAAGGAGTACGGTGGACGAGGGCTGACGGGCGTCGAGGTTGCGCTTCTCAACGAGGAATTCCACCGTGCTGGAGTGCCATCCAGCTGGTCTTGGGATACGCTGGGCTATGGCGAGCGGATCGTTGGCCCATCCATCATCGCGCATGGCAGCGAAGATCAGAAGGCATATTTTCTCCCCCGGATTATTAAGGGGGTAGACCGCTACTGCCAGGGCTTTTCTGAACCCAATGCCGGCTCGGACTTGGCCAGCGTGCGGACCAAAGGCGTGGTCGAGGGCGAGGAGATCATCGTTAACGGTCAGAAGGTATGGACGTCAAATTACTGGGACGCGAACATGGTCTTTTGTCTTTGCCGGACTGACCAGTCGGCCCCCAAACATCGCGACATCTCATACGTACTAATCCCAATTGACGGAAATGGCATCGAGTTTCGTCCGATTAAGGGAATGACCGGCGAAGGCCACTTTGCTGAAACCTTTATCACCAATGCGCGAGCGCCCATCTCCAACGTAATCGGAGGCCTCAATAATGGGTGGAGGGTGGCCATGACGACCCTTGGTATTGAGCGCGGGGGCCGGGCGACAACGCAGCACGTACGCTTCCAGGAACAGTTCTGGAATCTGGTCGATGAGGTGAGGAAGCGCGGCAAGCTCAACGATCCTCGCGTGCGCGAGCAATTGGCGTGGGCCTATTCGAACGTCGAGTTGATGCGTATGAGCGGGCTAGTACTGTTGAATGCGTTAGCAACAGGGCAGGATCCCGGACGCGGCGCCACGGATTCGATCAACAAGATTCGCTGGTCGGAGTACGAGCGGCGCCTTGCGGAGATTGCCCTCGACATCCTGGGACCTGACGCTCTAACGACCGGCAATAAGTACGAGCTCTCGTTGTGGCAGACTGCGTTCCTTGAGACTCGCACGCACACGATCTGGGGCGGTACTGCCGAGATTCAGCGGAATGTCATCGCCGAGCGCGTGCTCGGCCTCCCGAAAGAGCCGAGTTTATGAGCATCGGATTAAATACCGAACGTCGCGAGCTCGCATCGAGCATCCGCCGCTTCGTCTCCCGCCATGTGTCCATGACTGCCGTTCGGCGCGTTATGGAGACCCCAGAAGGCTTCGACAGGGAAATTTGGCGCCAAATGACGGAGGAGCTGGCGCTACCCGCGATCGCCGTGCCCGAGATTTACGGAGGCGCGGGTTACGGCTACGCCGATCTCGCAGTCGTAATGGAAGAACTTGGCCGCGGTTTGGTGCCCTCGCCTCTATTCGGGACAGTCGCTCTCGCACTACCGGCGCTGCTCGCGTCAGAAGATCAAGGCGCGCTCGAAGAGTACGCTCCGCTATTGGCGAGTGGATCCATCATTGGCACCCTCGCGTGGCTTGAGGATGACGCTGCTTGGGGCGGTGACACGCGCACGGCGGCGCTAAGGGGGCAACATGGCTGGCGCCTCGATGGCCACAAATCGTATGTGCTCGAAGGACAGGCTGCGGATCTGATCCTTGTAAGCGCCAAGGCACCAAACGGTCTTTCCCTGTTCGCTGTGGCAGCAGATGCTCCTGGCGTGGTCCGAAACCTGCTCCCCGGCTTTGACCAAACCCGGCGATTGGGTCGCATCGAATTGCACGACGCGCCGGCGCGACTGATCGGCGAAGTTGGGACCGGCGACGCAATCCTATCAAAGGCGATTGACCATGCGGCAGTGCTTCTCGCGGCAGAAATGGTTGGTACCGCCGATGCATGCCTCGACATGAGTGTCGAGTACGCGAAGCTGCGGAAGCAATTCGGTCGGCCGATTGGCGCTTTCCAGGCTGTCAAGCACAAGTGCGCGGAGGTGCTGGTGGGGCTTGAGGGCGCCCGGGCGGCAGCCTACTACGGGGCCTGGGCCGCAGATGACAACTCAGATGAGCTGCCGGTGGCGGCCTGCATCGCCAAGGCCACTGCGGCGGAGGCTTGCTTCCGCGCCGCCGGCGAGAACGTGCAGATTCACGGTGGCGTAGGTGCTACCTGGGAACACGACGCGCACCTTTACCTCAAGCGCGCCAAGACGTCATACATCCTGCTTGGCGACCCCAGCTATTACAGGCAGCGGCTGGCGGATCGGATTGGGTTGTCATGAATGTCCAGTTCATCTGCCGACATACTGCCGGCGATCTCGCTATTCAATGCATCATGGCGATCGTGGCAACTTTAGCCACTTCCTAGTTCGATCTTGATCGGACGGGCCTTCGAGCGGTGTTGTGGCTCCATCGAGCGTTTACGTGGGTAGGAGCAAAAGAGCCAAAACGCGGCGCTCGGGCCTGCACTGGACCGGCGCCGCGGCCGATATTAGCCAAGCAACGTCAGGCCATTCTTGACCACTGTAACGCCGCGCGCCTTCACCCTAGCTTCGAACGAGATCTGGTTGCCGTCCTTCCACATATCAAGTGTCACAACATCACCTGGATATACTGGTGAGGAAAACCGCGCTACGTGCTGCTTAAAGGCGGTCGGATCGTAATCGGCGTATGTTTGCAGGATGCCGCGACAGGTGATTCCATAGGTGCACATGCCATGCAGGATTGGCCGAGGAAATCCGGCGCCCTTTGCGTGGTCTGGATCCGAATGCAGCGGGTCGCGGTCGCCGCAGAGCCGGTAGATCAGCGCCTGATCGGGGCGCGTGGAGATGTCAATGGTCCTGTCAGGTGCGCGGGTCGGCACCTGGTGTGGTTGGGCCTGGCGCTCCGCCGGCGCGTCGAATCCGCCATCGCCGCGCGCAACGTATGTGATTACCACAGTTGCCAGCAGTTCGCCGTCGCTGTTTTTCAGCACGTTTTGATAGCGGACCACTGCGCCCTTATCCTTGCCTTTGTCGTAGACCGCCAGCACGGAAGAATCGGCGGTAATCTGCGCAGCGGTCGCGAGCGGCTTATGAAATGTAATATCGCGCTCGCCGTCCACCACCAAGTTGAGATTCATCTCGCCCGGTTCGGCGCCTGGGGCAGCAACAGAGGCGAAAGTAGGCACCACCTTTAAAGCCCGTGGTGTCGCCGTGGCTTCATTAACGAAGGCAAGCTCATTTTCGTCTAAGGGATCAGCCCCCATGCCGATGGCATAGGCGTAGAGCATGACATCGCGATCACTGTAGCTATATCTCTGGCCAAGACGCTTCATGGCCATTAGCTGCTCATAGTTAATTGGCAAGGCCGTTTTTCCTCCAACGAATGATCGGACCACGCATCTAGACTTGAATGAGTGACATCAACTGACCGTAGCCGTTAGAGAATCCCATTGAATGGCCCCTCTATGCTCCGATCCCACCCGACGAAGGGTGCGCTCGACATCCAGTGCAAACATACAAAGCGTCATCACAGCTATCGTCGCGTGGCGCGCCGAACTAGCACCGCTGCTCTCAGTGCCACGGGAAAACGCAACCGATCTGTTCCGGATCGAGTCAATCGCTTGGCCCAACTAGACATCGTGGCATCGCGAATTTCGTCAAGAGCGCTTCTTTGTGATGAGACAGTCGACTGCGGTCAATCCGGTGCCATCGGCGGCAAGGATGACCGGGTTAACATCAATCTCGCCCACCTCGTCGGCAAGGTCGATGCAGAGCGTGCCGAATTTGACGATGCAGTCGGCCAGCCCGTCCAGATCCGCCTTTGCCCCGCCGCGGCTGCCACGCAAAACACTTGCCGCTCGCAACCGACCGATTTCCGTGTGGACATCGGCTGCATCGAAAGGCGGTAGGAGCACGCGGACGTCGTTCAAAGCCTCGACCCAAATCCCGCCCAGGCCCAAAGCAATGACCGGTCCGAACTGGCGATCGAACGTAGCGCCAAGCATCATTTCGGTCCCCGGCCTGGCCATCTCCTGCACAACAACTCCGGCGATCTCTGCTTCGGGTTGATGCGACCGCACCGAAGCAACGATCTTCTCGAACGCGCCTATCACCTCCTCTCGTGAGGAGATGTTCAACATGACGCCGCCAACATCCGTCTTATGCACGATTTGCGCTGACTCGACCTTCATTGCTACCGGGAAAGTGAGATCTTTTGCAATGCGAGCTGCCTCTTCCGCATCCGTGGCGAGGGATTCGCGGACGACTGGAATGCCGTATAGGGCAAGCAGGCGCTTGCCTTCGCGCTCCGTCAGGATGTCGCCCTTGGCCGCACGCAGGATGCGCATAGCCTCCGTGTAGTTCGCGCTACGTTGTCCCCATTGTCCAGATAGGCGATTGTTGGATTTGCGGGTGCGCAAAAACTCAGCATAGTCCATAAGCGCGGAGAGCGCCTTGAGCCCAGTATCCATCCCTTGCAGGAATGGCATACCGTCGAATTCGGCCTTCGGCTCAATCATCGGATATTTCGGGTCGAGAGAACTATGAAAGTGGCCGCCGGCCAAGCCCATGACCGCGAAGACCACCTCCGGCGCCGCCTTGGCTGCATTGGTCAACGCTTGGCCCTGAAGCCCGCGCATATCCAGCCACGCAGGGAAGCCGCGTCCCCAGACTATCACGTCGTAAGCGCCGCACGTGGCGAGAGCATCAAGAGATTCGTCCAAGATGCGCCGGTCATAGTCACTTTGAGCCGTGAGATCGAGCGGGTTGCTGACGCTGCCAAACGCAGGAAAAACTGCCTCGAGCCGCTTCTTCACTGCCGGTGGTAGCGGCGGAAACTCGATACCGCGGGATTCGGCGAAGTCCGACATCAGACTGACAGCGCTGCCGGAGAGAGAGGCAAATGCCACGCGGCGGCCGCGCGGACGCTTGGTTGAAGATAACGCGGCCGCGGTCTCGATTAGGTGATCAATATCATCGACGCGAACGACACCCAGCTTCTTCAGAACGGCATCGATCGCGACGTCCGAACCCACCAGTGAGCCGGTATGGGTCAAGGCTGCTTGACGAGCTGCCTCGGAGCGGCCCACCTTGATCATCACGATTGGCTTGCCTACGTCAGCAGCGCGTTCGCAGGCTTTGATGAATTCCCGCGGGCGCTTGATCTGCTCACTGTAGCAGGAAATGACCTGTGTATCTTGGTCATCGACGAAGTAGTTAATGAAATCCGCCAGGTCGGTACAGGCTTCATTGCCTGTGGTGACGACGCGCCCTATCCCGATTCCGCGAGCCAGAAGCGGACCGATCAGACTGTAAACAAACGTGCCGCTCTGTAATACGGCACTGATTCCGCCGGCCTTCATAGAATGAAAATCTAGCGGTACGGCCATGAGTCGGTTGGACGCGTTCATCAACCCAAAGCAGTTCGGACCGACGACCGGAATCCCCGTCCGCTCGGCCCATTCGGCCAGCCAGCGCTGTTTCTGAACGCCCTCCCCGCCCTGCTCGGCGAAGCCGCTTGAGATGATCTGGATTGCGCCCACACCAGCAGCTTCGCAATCCTCAAGCACCGAGGGGATAGCGGCGCTGGGGACGGCGACCACTGCGAGGCCGACCGGATATGGAATGGCCGTCAAGCTCGGAAAGCATGGCACACCCTCGATCTGATCGTAGCGCGAGTTCACCGCAGCAGTCGCGCCCGAGAAACCCCATTTTTTGATGTTCACGAGGACTTCCGTGGCGAAGCCTCCCTTTTGGGAAGCTCCGACGATCACGACCGATTCTGGCCTGAAAAGCCGGTCAATCCTCTTCGCCATGTCGCTCGGCTTCGTCTCCTGCGTAACGAGGTCGGATGCTTCCCGCACCACACGATCAACTTGCATATCCACGGTTCCTCGTTCCCCTTCTGCAGTTCCGTCTGTATCCACCAAGTCTGGAACGGTGCGTTTAGCCGGGAGCCAGCGGGAGGATCTTAAAACGGTCAAGCTGGCGCGACACAGCGCGCTCACCATCTCGCTGAGTATGCCGAAGCTTTGGAGCCGAATTCCTCTAATAAAATCCGATTGTGCGCATAAAATATGCGCCCGCCTCGGAATGCGCAAAGCTTCCGTGCTTTAAGTTGGCCGGCGAAAAGTTGCTCACAGCGCGGGATTTTCGCTCCTTGCCTCTGGCCCAAACGGGCATCGCGTGCCATCCCGACTCAATTTCAAAGCGATCTAACTGACACACGCAGGGAAAACCGTCTTCAAAACCCGGCCGCATACCGAATTCTCTCCTTCCCTCTGCGATGGCCCGGTCCCGGATGCGCCCGAAATTCGCAAGCCTCCAGTTTGGCATCCCAAATGAGAGCAGCAGAAGCCCCGCAAGGGGTACGACAAAGAGCACCACGAGGAAGATGCTTTCGGGCAGCAGCAGTCGGACGCAGAAATTTTGGGGCGGCCAATCATGCCGAGGGTTCGGCATGCGCCGGTCGGCATTCGAAATCGACTTCACCGTCCCTTCCATACGGGCTTACGCTTCTCGGCAAAAGCTTTCAGGGCCTCTACGAGGTCCTCCAAGTTAAACACCTTCTTGGCGATCGGCGTCTCTTCTACCCAGCGGTTATCATCGTGCCCGGCCGACTGAAACATTATTTCCTTGCTCGCGGCCAATGCCAGGGGCCCATTCTCCAGTAATTCATCACCAACTTCAGCGCTTCTTCGAGCGCTTTCCCAGGCTCCGCGAGGCGATTGATTAGACCGAATCGTTCAAGCCACGTCGCTTCCTTGAAGCCGCCGGTCAATATCAGCTCCATGGCCAAGTGATACGGCACACGGCGCGGCAATCGAACCAGGGCACTGCTCGCGAGCAGGTTGCGCCTGACTTCGGGGGCACCAAATTTAGCATTTCGCGCCGCAACGATCAGATCGCACGACAGGCACGTTTCGAAGCCGCCGGCTACAGCGTAGCCTTCAACAGCAGCGATGAGAGGTTTTCGCGCAGGACGCCCCATGATGCCGAAGCCGCCACGGGGCTGCGGGGGGGCACACCAAGCTTAGCTATTTCCTTGAGGTCCGCGCCAGCCGAGAAGTTGCCTCCAGCACCTGTAATCACGCCGATGAACAGACCGTCATCCTCATCCAGAAGGCCCATCGCCGCGTTCATCGCGTTCGAGGTTTCGCGATCGAATGCGTTCCTCGCTTCGGGCCGGTTGATCGTGATGATCACAATGGGGCCGCGGCGCTCAGTCAGAATGCGCTCGGATGGTTCGTTCATTCGGTTCTCCTTCAATTCGTTCTGGAACTACACAGGCGCTCGCGAGCCGCACTTTCTTATAGGTGGCTGCACCAGGCGATCTCGCAGGGGCGAAGTGGTCACTGGTATCGTGGCCTTCGCGCGAACAAAGCCTGGCCCACGAGTGAATTGGCGAGCGCCAGCTCAGGCTAGTGAATGAAGCGCTACTGTGCTTGTCCATGCGGTTTCTTGCCCGAAACAGAACTCAATCGTTCCGCATCTTTAAAGATCGTAACAACCACGGGGCTTCGAAGGACCGCGAGAAAACCAGCGCTTTTGCACAATTTCTGCGTAGAGGCACTCATTCGTTCAGGATTTCCAGCCACCGAAGTGAAACCCAAGGTCCAGAATAGCGGGTATCAACGAAGCGGTTCGGGTTTCGGAAAAGGCTTCTACCCGTGTGCGTTTGAAGCGGCAGTCGACGCGGGCTCGAGCGACTTGCTCACGCCAACTCCTAAATCATCAAGTTTATCATTCTGAACACGCCAATACGGATAATGAGCAGGCGAGCCAGCTGACAACCCTCGGCGTTGCCAAGCTCGTCATCATCTTCATCGTGGACTTTTCGCAGTCGGTTCGAAGAACCTGCCTTGATGACGAAGCCGCGCCACTTGGGCCAATGACACGCATGCGCTCGGAATACGAGCTTATCAGCTCTTGCCGTCAGGAACACCGGACCACAACGACGGGCTGACGTCGCTTGCTTGCATTGAGACGCTGCTCTTGAGTGTTGCTCATGATACTGTCTCGGTTGCCTTTAATTGGCTGCTCACGTGGCGAGGTCAAGAGAGCACCGGAACGGTGAGCCCCGACGAGGACTTCCACTCTGTCGTTTTTCGAGGACCAGGCAACTCGGCCGCATTCCGTCAACGGAGCCGCTTGGGCTCGCACCGGCGCGTTTGAGATGAAAACGCAGATCGTGAGCGGTAGGGCGTGCTCAGCAGCAGGAGAAGAAGGGCCCTGTTGGCTTCATATGCAGCAGCACACCGAAGGTCCTTCGCGCCCGTCATGATCATTGAGCCTTCGCTGGTGTAGACTGACCAGACCCACCTTCGCCCACGCTTCACCAGGAAGATCTTATAGACTGGAAATCGGTCAGACATGGCCCTTCCCGTCGGTTGGCCACAACCCGGCGTCAACCCGACGCCTACAGTACCCAGCGACAAGTTCCCCCGCAGTCATCACAATTGGGCATTGAACATCGGACATGACGGCACAATAATCCGCTCTCCGGCCTGCTCTTTTGCAGGCCGTCCTAGCTCATGCGCGATCGCGTGCTTGTCGCCAGCTAGCAAGTACCATTATACGCGTCGTTTCTCCCTGACAATTGCGAAGCAGCTGGAGTGCGGGGTCCGCTTCGCTTACCTGATTTGGCGCTCGCGAAGCTGAAAGAAGTATCTGGTGTTCTCGCGATATCACCATCGGTCAGCCTACATATGCTCAGGCTCGCTCGTCTTCTGATGTTGGTGAGCCGAGCAAAGCAAATTGGCACCAAGCCAAGAACGCACAAAATAAGTAAAGGGATGAGAGCGAACTACAAGTCGCCATCAAGGACTCATTGCCGCGAAACAGCTCAGATGAGGTGCGCTTTTGGGCGCTGTAGGCACCGAGGTCTATTATCTTTGCTAACATCTCTGTCACTGATAATTCCCACTCTTTAGGGCTTCTTGATTGGCGACTTCTGGCAAATGGCCCATGTTCTATTGAACCCTGCCCGGAAGCGCTCGGCGCACTTCTTGGAGCAAAGAGCAGTTTGCCAGGAATAGTAGCGGACGAGGCCAAGCCAAGCAGCACAGGGACGCCGTGGCTGTTTTGGCCCATTCCGCTTGGAGCTGTGCCAGCGAAATCGTCCGGGACGGAATAGTCGCGAATTGTGCGCTTGATAAGCAAATAATGTGCTCGGTATCGATTGCGATCAAGCATCCGACTGAAGAGAAAATTAATGTTCGGGGTCATTCCACATTATATCAATGGCGAAGAGGTGTAAGGTCGAGGAGCTAGGATCTCGCCCGTATTCAACCCAGCCACCGGCGAACAATCGGGCACGCTCGGCTCGGGTTCAGCCGAGGACGTGCGAGTTGCTGTCGGGGCGGCCCACGCGGCCTTCCCGGCCTGGGCCAAAACACCGCCGCTCCGTCGCGCGCGCATCCTCAATCGCTTTTCGGTTTTTGGAAGACCGGCTCGACGAGCTCACGGAAGTCATCACGGTCGAATATGGCAAGGTCCTATCGGACGCAAAGGGTGAAATTCAGCGCGGAATGGAAGTGGTTGAGTTCGCAACCGGTGCACCGCAGCTCCTGAAGTGACCGAGAATGTCGCCTCGCGGGTCGACAGTCACTCGCTGCCAGCCATTGGCGTTGTCGCAGGAATCACGCCGTTCAACTTTCCGGCAATGGTCGTGGCCACCCCAGAAGCACGCATTGCAGCCTAGTACTAGCAACAGGAATGCGCAGCTTCCGATAGTTCTTGCGCGAAACTTGCCCGACACCTCTGAGGCCGACGCCGTGCACACTTGGAAAAACTGCGCTGTTTACTGAAACAAAGCAGAATTTCCGCGGCAGGTCGCCACAGATCAGCGAGCGTCACCTTTGATGGGCTCTATGATCGAGAGTCGGACATAAGCGGAAGCTAAAGGATTCCAGTCACCGTCGACTTGGCCGACTTCAGGACTCCTGATTGCTCAAGGTTGGAGGGCGATCCTGAAGTCGTCCATCCGCATAAAGGGGGGATACCAATGCTGTGCGCTGCTTGGCCTGAAGTGACGGACAGCCTGGAGTCTACAAGGCGAAGTGCCGCACTGTTCCTAGACAGTGTTTCGGGACACTACGAGGCCAGCAGCCGGCGGCACTTCGTCGCAAGATGGATGAACATTGGAGATGCTCACTGCCTGTTCGCAGAGCTGAATGCCGAACGGGGCGCCTTCGATGCGGAGGCGGAGGCTTGGCTTTGTGCATTAACCGCATATGAAGTTGCCAGACGACTTGTCGAAGAAGACGATCCACAAGCGGCACACGTCTCAGCCAAACTGGAAGCTGGCATCAGTAATTTCGGTTCTTTAGAGGAGAGGCTACGGCGTGTCGACATCGTCTCCTGGGATGAACGCAAGCTTCCTGCCTACTACGTGCCCGCCGGCGGGCCCAAACTCTGTACCCCAGCAGTTATTTGCATAAGCAGGGAGGACGAAACAGGGACGATGCTGCTTGGAAGACTCCTGCCCGTGATAGCCGGCCGAGGCATGGCGGCTCTCGTTGTCGCTTACGACGACGTTTCGGATAGTCGGCTTGGACAATTAGAAATTTTGTCTTCTTGCTTGGACTATTTGTCTGCTCGACCAGAAGTAGATGCCTCTCGACTTGGGATCTACGGCGAAGGGCTGTCGGCCGCCTTAGCGACCGATTCCGCGCTAGCTGATCGCCGCGTTGCCGCGGCGGTTTGCGACGGAGGTTTATGGAATTGGGCTCGTACTCAGGCATCCATCTCGTGGATGACGAGAACCTCTCACGTATTGGATGATCAGTCAGCTTCAGTACTTCGCTCGCGTTTGGCGCGACGGTTGAAATGCCCGATCCTCATAGTCGCAGGTGGGCGCAGTATCGTCAGCATCCCGGAGGCCATCAAATTAGAATCTAACTGCACAGCGGCGCGCATTGATCTCAAACTGTTGATGCCGCGGCTGGGACCGATTTCGGACGGTGAGTTCGACAACTTTGCGGCCTGCGATGAAGACATTTTCGCATGGCTAGAGCATAAGCTTGCGCATGCTTCAGCTTCTTAGCAATTTCTTAGCCGCTTCAAAACACATTGCCAAACCAATCGGATGGACTTGGCGAATACCGCGCAGGATCCGGTCGTCTGTAAAGCATCACTCGCTCGTCAAATACCGGTGCCACGGGGAACGTAGGATTTCGGCTATATGAGGCCTCTGTTGGCAGTGCTCCAGAGTTCGCTACGCTTTAAGTTGTCGTCCGTAAAGAACTACCAGCACCTTGAGCTGGAATCGGAAAGCGCAATAAACGAGAAGGATTTGCCGGGAATCGTGATCCGAGGGGAATTCCTTGCAAATCTGAGTCGTGATTCTAGCGGATGAAGGGGCGATGCGACGCAAGGAGCGACGGACAGCGGCCAGGCCGATCTTCTGTGCTCGAGGCTGGATGCGATCATCGACATGGAGCGCGCTGTGAAGCTGACGCGGATGATCGACGGTCGTTTCTGGAAGAACGATTCGGCACGTTCTATTTGCAGCGTATTTGCTCGGGATCTATGATCGGGCTCAATGAGCCGGCATCGTAGTCGGCGGCATCCCAAGGGGTGAGTTCTGGCATCACGAGCTGAAGGTGCGGGCCTTTCCGATTGTCGCTTCCGCGATGTGCCGCATTACGAAGCTCCCGGTCTACAGCATCACGGACCTCTGTCCTGAATGAAATCGGTCTATGATCGGCAGTCAAAACGTGCTGCTTGGCAAAGGTCACGCGATCGGGACCAGATACCCCCATCCCGTAAGCCTTGCTCGCTTCATCTGTCAGTCCTTCCTCGGCCCGGACGGCATCGTCTATCGATTTCTACGGCTGGCGATAGTCAATTGCTGTTTTTGGTCCAAAGCAGGCCATCGCACCAGATGTATTCAACGCGTCCCCACCGGCAGGCTGCTGCTGCATCCGGAAAGAACCCTCGTCCATGGTGGTTGGCACTCGTATTGCAAAGCAGCGGAATGCCCGTGAGTCTTTCATATTCGATCAGAAGCTCAGCTACTTTTTGCTGCGACGTCCTCGAAATTGTTTGTAGTCGGGCAGATCCGTCGAGATGTACAACTGCAGGGATTTTGTCCCGCCATTCCATCCGAGTCTGATGATCGAACAACATGTAAGGATCCGGCGTTCCCGGGCTAAAGATATCCGGCGCACGATCCTCCAGGCATATCGGCGCCACTGGCCGGAAGTGTTCGCGAAGCTTGATGTCGTTGAGATAATCTTTCATTCCCGCCGACGTCGCGGCTGCGAGGATGCTTCTGCTACCCAGTGCCCGTGGTCCGAGCTCGGCGCGGCCGGCGAGAAACACAATGGGCTTGTCGCTCGCAAGTATGGTGGCAAGCTCGCGCATGCTGCACGGTGCAGCCTCCCATTCAGGCGGCACATCGCCACTCTGCAGGGCCGGGCCGCTATAGACTGACCAATCCAGCGGCGCGAAGCCTCTGTTCGCCGCCATTTCGGAGCAAGCGGTACCTATTGCCGACCCGCTGTCATTCGGAAAGGGCGGCACCCAGACGGCGTCGAACAAGCCGGTCGCACGTAGTGCACTGTTCCATTTGATATTAAGAGCGCAGCCACCAGCTATACACAAATTGCGTGTCGGAACGCACGAATGCCGGCGCAAAGCGATCGTCATTTCCTGTATGAGGAGTCGCTCTAGGAAAACATGAAAAGATGCAAGCACATCTTCGGGTCGCTTGGCCTTCAATTGCAGCTCGCTGACGTCGAAGAAGTCGTGCATAGCCGCAAGTGAGGGCTGCCAGTTGTTAATGTTCGCACGGTAACGTCGGGCAGGCTCCGTCTCGCCTGCAAAGCGCTCCTCGTAGAGCTCTCGAAATACCGTCACGATATCTTCATCAGCAGACCCAAGAGCGATGTATGCCATCACCTTGCCGGCAATACCTGGGTCCCAGCTGGTACGCTCGGCCCGCCTATAAGGTCCGAAGTGATGGCCCGCGGCAGCATAGGCATGGCCTCTCACCGAGAATAGGCATTCGAGGAACCGGGCGCCATGGCTTT
The DNA here is from genome assembly GCF_023074015.1 of Bradyrhizobium sp. 142. Taxonomy (NCBI): domain Bacteria; kingdom Pseudomonadati; phylum Pseudomonadota; class Alphaproteobacteria; order Hyphomicrobiales; family Nitrobacteraceae; genus Bradyrhizobium; species Bradyrhizobium sp. 142. Next base: position 3,283 of record NZ_JADPKQ010000229.1, on the reverse strand, counting down.
CGACATAATAAAGACGTGGAAAGGTCCCCCCGTCCCACACTAGGCAGAATGCAGGCTGTCCGGCTTTGGCAAAGGGGCTGGTGCAGTATGCGGAGGCGACATGGCCCGAGACGTGCGGGTAGCTCTTATAAGGGAAAAGCTTGCCGGCAAGCATCAGTCCAAAGTCGTCGTGCGCAGTAAGGAGTCCGTCGGTGCGGCGCTCAAGATACGGAGCCCCTTTGAGAGCGGTAGGCGTAGCACCACTGAGAACCTGGAACTGCGACTCGACCTCGCCGCTCCAGCCGTCGATGACGAACTGATCAACGTCGCGCGGATCTAGACCGTGTTCCGCCAAGGCAAGGACAATTGCGTCGAGATTGTCAATGGTTTCATATCTCGGATTGTTGTTTCGCTTTTCCTGTTCGACACAAAACACAAGCCGTTCGTTCTCGACAAGAGCGATCGACCCGTCGTGGGTCAGTTTGATACCGCAGATGCGCATAGTGCCTCCATGCCTACGTCGGCGACGACTGTAGGCGATTAATAGCCGGGTCCTGCATTTCCGTGAGTGCGCCTGCCCCACTCAATTTCTAGGGCATTTGCGATGACCTTAGGAAACGGACAGCGGCCGCATTTCTCCCGCTCGAACGGACTACTCCTGAGCCGCCACGAATCGGCAACATCTAATTCCCGCCCTGACAATTGATATTTCCGATTCCAGCTCAGGACTTGTTCGCCTTGTGCACGATCGCTTCCTGTTTGAAATCCTGCCGTCATCACTAATCTTGAAGAACGTCCCAAAAACTGGATCACAACTTCCCGAACCACCCCTAGCACTCGGTCTAGCGATATCAGGTCTTACGTGAGATCCATTTTTGCGCTCGTTTGGTATGTTGACAAAGTTTGACGTCCACCGAACATCTCGCTTGGCTGATCGTTGGTCAAACGCGGCTCCTATTCTGTCGCCCTCCCCTAGGCGAAGCATGATTTGGGCCAAGTGCGGATCAGAGGAATCTCTCACGATTTCGCGGGACGGCTGTCGCGTTCGGAACCAGCTTGGCGGGTTGCAGACGTCGCGAGCGTTTGGCTTCCACCCACTGAGCCCAGCGTCTAAATTTTTTCAAGCGCAAGCATGACCGGCGTGGTTGCCGGGTTGGGTCGTTAGAAGAAGCGTCGCCGCAACCGTGGATTCATGCTGGCCGGGTCGGGCTAGATTATCACATTGCGATCGAGCACCACCAGTACTCGGTGCCGTGGCGCTTCGTGCCGTGAGGTCGAGGCCCGCATTACCGCACGCACCGTCGAAATCTTCCTTGATAGGAACGCATCGGCGCCCACATGAGTGGAAGCGGTAACGGGCGGCATACGAAGATCCTCGTACATATGCCGACCACCCGCGCAAACGAAGGATTCTTGATGCTTTATTGTGTAAGAGGCTTACTGGTCCGCCAACGAACGCCTGTGCCATTCGAGCTCATTTTGCTGAGTACGGAATCATTGTCGGGCGAGACCGGCAATAGGTGGATGGTCTAGTCTAGGTCATGTGGACAATTACCTTAGCCAGAGCAGAGCTGCGGCTATAGCGACGACGGCGATTTAATTTCTCGCGGTCTTTTCGTATCGCGTTGCGAGGCGCCCGAACCGCTTCAGTTTTGAGAAGCAGCATTAGATCAAGTGACCGGCACAAAGGAGCTTGTTGAGTGCATATTTTGTCGCGCGCGAGGGATTGTTTGGAATGACGGTCTGTGCGCCCTTTGCGGCGATGGCGGTTCGGAAACGCATTGGAATCGTAGGCCGCATCGCGCGCCACGACTTCGGCTGGCAGCCCTCGAACGGCTCGGCCTGGGGCGCATCGCCGGCTTGGCCCGCCGTCAGGAAAGAAACGGACCGAGCAGCCCAAGCCGCGGACAGCCATATGGATTTTTTCGTCAGGCCGCCGCGCGACCGCCCGATGGCCTTATTTTGAGCCCCCGCTTTTGCGCCGCTGGCTGGGTGTGCGCGGACGATGGTGGAGTCGACAGTCAAGTATTCAAAATCCGGATCATCTGCCAGCGCTTCGAACATGCGCAGCCAGACGCCTTTGGCGCTCCACCGGTTGAAGCGCCCGAAGACACTGTTCCATTCACCGAACGCTTCGGGCAGATCACGCCATGGCAAACCGGTCCGAACGATCCACAAGACGCCCTCGACACACATTCGGTTGTCGCGCCCCGTTGAACCGCGCTGGTCCGGCCGACCGATGATCGGGCCGGAGATACGGTCCCATGCGCATCGCTCAGACCGACCCGGTCCATGACACAAGACTTCCTCCTAAAAGGAAGCCTTGAATCACGGTCCCGCTGATTTGAGACTCTTGAGGGTTCAATCTTGAGGGTTCTGTGAGGTCGCGGGCAGGCGTGGGCCGCGTGCTCGGTCGTGCGTGCGACCTCATAGAAGCCGGATTGAACGAAGCTGCGGAGTTGTGGGCGCTATGGGAATAGTGCAGCGGGTGCGGCTGTTGGGAAGGCGCGCCCGTGGTCGCCGCGCGTTGGCGAGTCATTCATCGGATGTAAGGGACCGGATTGATCGGGCCGAGGGCGCTGCGCGGCGAGGGATTTGCTGCGCTGGAATGCGTGGCCGAACGATTGGCGGGATGTTCGATGACGAGCGCGGCCATGGCAACTTCGGACGTCGCCGTGGAGAAGGTGATCACAGAAGGGGCGAATGGTGCAGGCGCTGGTCATGACGTACCGCAACGAAACGGTTGGTCGCGCGCGCAGGTTCGCGGCACGACATCGACGCGCCGTGATGCCGCCGCAATGTGAGCGGGCGGGGATCTCGCATGTGGTGAGGGCATCGGTGGTGGCTTCTTGATCAATTGGCGCGTTGCGTACGTCAAGGAGTTGACGACAGAGGGCGATCTTATCGTTGCGTCCGCCATTGGCGAGGAAGCCATAGTGGTGGATGCGATGGAAGCCGTCCGGCAGGGTGTGCAGGAGAAAGCGCCGCATGAACTCGTCGGCATCGAGCGTCATCAGCTTGGTCTTGCCCTCTTGGCGATAGTCCTTCCAGGAAAAACTCACCTTGCCTTCGGCAAGCGAGATCAGCCTGCTGTTGGCAATGGCGACGCGATGCGTATAGCGGCCGAGATAAGCCAGCACCTGTTCAGGCCCGCACTTCGGGCAATGCCGGTTGCGGCAGGTAATGGGCGACGCCCATTACCTGCCTTATGGGCAAAGCCGGTAATGGGGAGCTGGCGGCAATTTGATCGCGCTCCTGCACCAATCACCGCCAACCCCGCTCTCCATTACGAGGTACGCCTGAG
>NZ_JADPKQ010000441.1:0-601 GCF_023074015.1 Bradyrhizobium sp. 142 | reverse complement strand
CTTCATGGCTGCCGATCTGTCCGCGCTCGACCTTCTGGTGGTCCAAATCGACGGGCTGCATCTCGGCGACGATCTCGTGCTGGTCGCCGCGATCGGGGTTGACGGCGAAGGCAACAAGCATCCGCTGGCGCTGGTGGAAGGAGCGACCGAGAACGCCGCAACGGTTCAGTCCCTGCTGGACAACCTGGTCTCGCGCGGGCTCGACCCGACGGTGCCAAGACTGTTCATCGTCGACGGCGCGAAAGCGTTGTCGAAGGCGATCCGCCGCACCTTCGGTTCGGCCGCCCCGATCCAGCGCTGCCAGATCCACAAGGCGCGCAACATCATGGAACGCCTGCCGAAAGAGAACCATGCGGCCAGCCGTCGGGTGCTACGCCAGGCCTGGGAGCTCGATGACGCCGACAAGGCTGAAAAATTGATCCGCAATCTCGCGCGTCGACTCGACCAGCAATGGCCCGGCGTCGCGGCCAGCATCCTCGAAGGCCTCGACGAGATCCTGACTGTCGTCCGGTTGAAGCTGCCGAAGGAGCTTCGTCGATCGCTCGCCTGTACCAACATCGCCGAGAACATGATGGGCACCATTCGCCGCGTCACGCGCAAC
>NZ_JADPKQ010000178.1:0-29606 GCF_023074015.1 Bradyrhizobium sp. 142 | reverse complement strand
AGGTGGAGGTGGTGGGGTGAGGTGCCTCCAAGGCTCGCAATAACGGTGGGGAGGAAGTTCGCGCCACACACTGTCGTCCCGGCGAAGGCCGGGACCCATACCGCGTGATCTCTCGGTTGCGAACGGCAGGCGTACCGATCGACGAATCTTCGCCAAACTGAAGCCGGTGGTAATGGGTCCTGGCTTTCGCCGGGACGACAGGAGACTGAGGCGCCAGCGGCGCACCCCACCGCGCTTCCACCATTTTTCATTAAAATTCTCACCTCCGCCTTAGCCGTATCGCATCAACTTTCCCGGCATCATTGCAGCCCACCGCCGCGAGCCCTGCGGAATTGGAGGAGAGTGCCAATGCATCCGCGACGACATGCCCGGGTCAAACCCGCAGGCCTGGTGTCCCGCCAGGCCAAGATCATCACCGACCCCCGCGCGCCGGTGATCCCGTGCACACTGATCGACTATTCGCCGGGCGGCGCCTGCGTCGATCTCGGCGGCCAGGTGAAAATCCCCGACCGTTTCGAACTGCTGCACGTCAACACCAAGAAACGCTGCCGCATCGCCTGGAAGCGCGGCACGCGCGTGGGCGTGGTGTTTTGAGGGATCTGCTTCAGCTGTCGTAGCCGAAAGCGCCGACAAATCCTCAGCCGTCGTCCAGGCGAAAGCCAGGACCCATACCGCGGAATCTATCGATTGCGGACGGCAGGCGTACCGAGCGACGAGTCTTCGCCAAACGTCCGCTTGGGGTAATGGGTCCTGGCCCCCGTGCGCAACTGCGCACTAGGCCAGGACGACATCGAGATTTTAGCCAGCCCTACTTCCGCATCCTGGCCTTCGCACCCGCAACGATCTGCATGGCGACGCCGGCGATCCAGGCGATGAAGACGAGCCAGGTCAGCGCGCCGTGCGGCTCCAGCCGCAGCACGATGACGGCCACCGACACGAACGCGGCGAGCGTGGCGCACAGCGTGCCGGCGGAGCTGAGCAATTCGGCGGCGTCGATCTGGCTGTGGGCTTCATCGAACGGCAGCTGCGGCGTGTCGATGCCGAGATAGAAGCCGACCACGCCGAGCAGCATCATCACCAGCAGAAAGCCCTGCGTGGTGAGCGCGGGTATCGTCGAGCCGACATAGGCGCCGACGAACAGTCCGCACGCAGCGCCAGCCATGGCAAGGCCAACGCGCTCCAGCACATGGGCAGCTTTGCGAAAACGAAAACGCATGGCGGGCCTCATGGGGCTTGAGTGCGCGACAGGTTAAGCCTGTTTTGCGGCGGGTGGAAGGTAAGGTGGGTTACGGATGCGTGAGGGGGAACGTGAGGGGCGCGATATGCGACCCACAATTTCCTCCGTCGTCCTGGCGAAAGCCAGGACCCATTACCCTAGGAAGACGTTTGGCGAAGAGCGGTTGCCCGGTACTCCTACCGCGCGCCATCGATAGACCTCGCGGTATGGGTCCTGGCTTTCGCCAGGACGACAGCGGAGTTTGTGGCCCCGCTATCGCGTCTCACCCCTACCTCGCCCCGAACGTCGTCTTGCCGAACAGCTGCTTCTGCGTCGAGGGCTGCGAGCGCCAGTATTGCGGCGGGGCTTCGACCTCGCCGCCGAGTTCGGCGGCGGCGTGCCAGCCCCAGCGAGGGTCGTAAAGCATGCCGCGGGCGAGCGCGATCATGTCGGCCTTGCCGGATGCGACGATGTCCTCGGCGTGCTTCGCCTCGGTAATCAGGCCGACGGCGATGGTGGGCAATCCGGTCTCGCGCTTGATCGCGTCCGCAAACTGCACCTGGTAGCCGGGGCCGAGCGTGATCTTCTGAAGCGGCGAGACGCCGCCGGAGGAGGCATCGATCCAGTCGGCGCCGCGCGCCTTCAGCGCCCTCGCAAATTCAATCGTCTGCGGCAGATCCCAGCCGCCCTCGACCCAGTCGGTCGACGACACCCGCATGCCGACCGGCTTGTCGTGCGGGACTACGGCGCGCACCGCGTCGAACACTTCGAGCGGAAAACGCATGCGGTTCTGCAGGCTACCGCCATATTCGTCGGTGCGCCTGTTGGAGATCGGCGAGAGGAACTGGTGCATGAGATAGCCGTGCGCCCCGTGCAGCTCGATGGCATCGATGCCGATGCGCATCGCGCGGCGGGCCGAATCGACGAAGGCCTCGCGGATGCGCTTGAGTCCGCCTGCATCGAGCGCCAACGGCGCGGCATCGCCCTCCTTGTGCGGCACGGCGCTTGGGGCCACCGTTTGCCAGCCGCCTTCACTCACCGGAATCAGCTGGCCGCCGTCCCAGGGCCGCGCGCTGGAGGCTTTGCGGCCCGCATGCGCGAGCTGCATCGCGATTGCCGTGCTGGAGTGCTTGCGCACCGAGCTCATGATCTGCTTCAGCGCCGCCTCGCAGGCGTCGCTGTAGAGCCCGAGGCAGCCCGGCGTGATGCGCCCGATCGCCTCGACATGGGTCGCCTCGATGCAGAACATCGCCGCGCCCGACAGCGCCAGATTGTTTATGTGGGCAAAATGCCAGTCAGTGGCGACGCCGTCGTCGGCCGAATACTGGCACATCGGCGACACCACCAGACGATTCTTCAACGTCAGGCCGCGCAGCTTGATCGAGGAAAACAGGGCGCTCATGGGGGAGTTCCGAAGGGTGGAGGGGGCAATGTAGGGAGTGTAGTGAGTGAAGCGCGGATTGCCAGCCGCGCGGCGGGCATGGCGGCTAGCGGGGGATGCATTGCGGTGCGCGACGGGCGAACCTCCGTCCGTCGTCATTGCGAGCGCAGCGAAGCAATCCACTCTGCCGCCGCGGAACGATTCTGGATTGCTTCGCTGCGCTCGCAATGACGGGAGAGGCGCCCCTACTCCACCATCGTGAACTGCAGCAGCAGCGTGCGCTGGAGAAACGAGAAATTGTCGTCGGAGACCAGCGTCAGCACGGTCTCGCCGTCGGCGGTGACGTGCGCGTCGATGCCTTCCATGTTGTCGATCTCGTGGCCGAGATCGGCCGCGAACAGCTCGGGGCCGTCGACCAGCACGCCTGGCGCGATCGACTTGAGCGGGATGGCGCGGATGCGGATGTTGACGCCGGTGAACCAGGAAAACTTTCGCTCGAGGATGAGAAGCTCGCCGGAGGGCAGCAGCACCGCATCGCTGATGTCGAATTTATCGGTGCGGCGGACGCTGAACTGGCCGGGCGTGGCACCGCCGATCAGGAACGCGACGAGATTGCCGTCGGCATCCAGTCCGCGCTCGGAGAAGGCGATCAAGGTGCCGGCGAGCGGCTGGCTCTTTGATACGTCCTTGGGCACGAACACCAACGCCTCGAGCCCCTTGTTGTAAGGCAGCTGGCGCACGCCAGGCGGCACCGGCAGCACCTCACCGCGGGCGCGGGTGCCGCCTTTGGCAAAGTCGTAGCGCATGATCTGGTTGACGCGTTCGAGCCCGACATAAACGAACGAGCCGTCGCGCGCGATTGACTCCGAATCATACCAAAGCCGCTTCTCGGTGATCGGCCGCCCCTTGGCATTGAGCAGCGGCGCGGCCTCGACATTGTCGAGCCCGGTCATCTCGCGCCCGGAATAGCGGATGGCGCCGGTGAACCAGCCGCCCTGATCGGAGATCGCGAGGAAGCGCTCGCCCTTGCTGTCGAGAAAGCGGAAGCCGGACAATCCGCCGAACCCGCGATAGGGCGAGGTCAGCACCAAGCCGCTGCGATATTGCAGCGAGCCGAAGCGCACGCGCGCGCGGTCGCGCGGCTCAAACGCGGCAATCGGCCGCGCGTTGACCTCAATGGCAACCGGCTCGGTGACGGCGCGCTCGACCAGCGGAGGCTTCGGCGGCGGCTCGGCCGCAATCCGCGCTTGCGCAAATCGAGAGATTGCGAGGGTGGAGAATCCCGCCGCCGCGTGGCCAATAAAGCTGCGGCGGGATTGATGCTTGCTCACGAATGCAATTTGCGGCGCGGACGATTGGGAGCTTGCGGGGGCGCGGTGTTGGTCTCGCTGAAGAGTTCGGCGAGTTTCTCGGTGATGGCGCCGCCGAGCTCCTCGGCATCCACGATCGTCACCGCCCGACGATAGTAGCGCGTCACGTCATGGCCGATGCCGATCGCGATCAGCTCGACCGGCGAGCGGGTCTCGATCTCCTCGATGATGTGGCGCAGATGCCGCTCGAGGTAGTTGCCGGCATTGACCGACAGCGTGGAATCATCGACCGGCGCGCCGTCCGAGATCATCATCAGGATCTTGCGCTGCTCGGCCCGGCCGAGCAGGCGCTTGTGCGCCCAGTCCAGCGCCTCGCCGTCGATGTTCTCCTTCAGCAGGCCCTCGCGCATCATCAGGCCAAGGTTTTTCCGCGCGCGGCGCCAGGGCGCGTCCGCGGACTTGTAGATGATGTGCCTGAGATCGTTGAGGCGGCCGGGATTGGCCGGCTTGCCGGCGGCAAGCCAGGCCTCGCGGGACTGGCCGCCCTTCCAAGCGCGCGTGGTGAAGCCGAGAATCTCGACCTTGACGCCGCAGCGCTCCAGCGTGCGGGCGAGAATGTCGGCGCAGGTCGCCGCCACGGTGATGGGGCGTCCGCGCATCGAGCCCGAATTATCGAGCAGCAGCGTCACCACGGTGTCGCGGAAGGTCGCCTCCTTCTCGTGCATGAAGGACAGCGGATGATAGGGATCGGTCACCACGCGCGACAGCCGCGCAGGATCGAGGATGCCCTCTTCGAGATCGAACTCCCAGGCGCGGTTTTGCTGCGCCATCAGCCGGCGCTGCAGCCGGTTGGCCAGACGCGCGACGATGCCCTGCAGATGCGCGAGCTGCTTGTCGAGATAGGCGCGCAGGCGCTCCAGCTCGTCATGGTCGCAGAGGTCCTCGGCGGCGATGATCTCGTCGAATTTCGGCGCAAACGCATGGTATTCCGGCCCGCGCGGCTCGTTGGCCCCGCGCGAATTCGGCCGCGTCGCCTCGCCCGGCGTCTCGTCGTCGCCGAGCTCGCCGTCGTCGAACGTATCCGAGGTCGAGGCCTGCGCGCTTTCCATCGCGCTCTCGCTCAACTCCTCGCTCGAGGCCTGGGCCTGGTCGGCGCTCATCTCCTGGGCGGCATCGGAATCGGGCGAGCCCTCGGCGCCGGACTGGTCGTTGTCGCCGTCGCGGTTCTCGTCCTGATCGTCATCGTCCTCGCTGTCGGCATTGCGCTCGTCGCCGAGCTCGAGCGCCGACAACAAATCGTGCACCGCGTCGCCGAACCGGGTCTGGTCCTCAACGAGGTGGTCGAGCCGGTCGAGCCGCCTGCCGATCTTGTCTTCGAGAATGGGCCGCCAGAGGTCGACTACCTTCTTCGCCGCCGTCGGCGGCGTCATGCCGGTCAGGCGCTCGCGCACCAGCATTGCCAGTGCGTCCGCGAGCGGCGCGTCGGCACGGTCGGTGATCTCGTCGAACTTGCCGCGATGGAAATGATCGTCGAGCATCGCGGTGAGGTTTTTGGCAACGCCGGCCATGCGGCGCGCGCCGATCGCCTCGACCCGGGCCTGCTCCACCGCCTCGAACACGCCGCGCGCCTGCGGATTGCCGGGCATCAGCTTGCGATGCAGCTTTGGATCGTGACAGGCGAGCTTGAGCGCGATGGAATCGGCGTGGCCGCGCACGATCGCGGCATCCCTCTTGGTCATTTTTCGCGCGGGTTCGGGCAAACGGGCTTTACCTGGCGCAAGGCCCGGCCGCTCGGCGGCGAAGCTGACGTCGAGCTCCGGCGTCTTGGCGATCGCCTTCAGGCAGGACGCCACCGAGCGCTTGAACGGCTCGGTCGGGGCTTCCTTGGTGTTGCGGAATTTGGAGTTGGAGGTGGTCATTTCACCCTATCCGTCGTCCCGGCGAAGGCCGGGACCCATAACCACAGGGAGCAGTTATTGAGCACGTTGACGGCCCCGATCTTCGCAGCAACCACATCCTGTGGTTATGGGTCCCGGATCTGCGCGTCCTCCAAACGGCGCTTCGCGCCGTCAGGAGTTCGCTTGTCCGGGACGACATCTCAAACCTTAGCTCAGCGCCACGTTCACCGCCGATTCCGGCAGCTCGGCGTTGAAGCAGCGCTGATAGAACTCGGCGACCAGCGGACGCTCGAGCTCGTCGCACTTGTTGAGGAAGGTGACCCGGAAAGCAAATCCGATATCGCCAAAAATGTCGGCGTTTTCCGCCCAGGTGATCACCGTGCGCGGGCTCATCACCGTCGACAGATCGCCATTGGCGAACGCGTTGCGGGTGAGATCGGCGAGGCGCACCATCTTGTTGACGATGTCGCGGCCCTCCGTAGTGCGATAGTGCTTGGCCTTCGCCAGCACGATCTCCACTTCCTCGTCATGGCTGAGATAGTTCAGCGTGGTGACGATCGACCAGCGGTCCATCTGGCCCTGGTTGATCTGCTGGGTGCCGTGATAGAGGCCGGAGGTGTCGCCGAGGCCGACGGTGTTGGCGGTCGCGAACAGCCGGAACGACGGGTGCGGCTTGATCACCTTGTTCTGGTCGAGCAGCGTCAGGCGGCCGGAGACTTCCAGCACACGCTGAATCACGAACATCACGTCCGGGCGGCCGGCGTCGTATTCGTCGAACACCAGCGCGACATTGTTCTGGAGCGCCCAGGGCAGGATGCCGTCGCGGAATTCTGTGACCTGTTTGCCGTCGCGGACCACGATCGAGTCCTTGCCGACGAGGTCGATACGGCTGATGTGGCTGTCGAGGTTGACGCGCACGCAGGGCCAGTTCAGCCGGGCCGCGACCTGCTCGATATGGGTGGATTTGCCGGTGCCGTGATAGCCAGTGACCATGACGCGGCGGTTCTTGGCGAAGCCGGCGAGAATGGCGAGCGTGGTAGCGCGGTCGAAGCGGTAATCGGAATCGACTTCGGGCACATGAGGATCGACGGCGGCATAGGCCGGCACTTCGAGATCGCTGTCGATCCCGAACACCTGGCGCACCGACACCTTCATGTCGGGCAAACCGGAAATTTCCTCAACTTTGGACAGAGCGGCGGTCGTCATCAATCCTCCGAGGCCCCGGGCGATCCCGAGACCAGTTATTTGCACGTTGGGCTGCGGCTGGGTGCGTTTGCGAACCTATCAGAGACAACGTGCCGGCAGAAGCCCGCGCCACAATCAAAGTTCCGTTGTCTTTTCATTTAGATAGGCAAGGAACGCAGTTTTTGGAGGGCTGCCTTGCGAATCACGCTTGAATTTCGGGCGGGATGCCAGCCCTGCCTACGCGAGTGGCACTTTTACCGGGGCCCGTTACTTATGTAGGGTTCTGTAGGGATCGAACCCGAAGCCCCCAGCCCCAACACGAAAGACGACGTGACCTCCTTTCTCGATCCCCTCATTGCATTCGTCTCGGCCCATGCGTGGCTGGCCTATTTGACCCTGTTTCTGGCGGCGCTGCTGGAGGCCGTTCCGGTGGTCGGGTCGGTGGTCCCGGGCTCGACCATCATCCTGGCGCTGAGCGCGCTGGTTCCGGGTGGGGAGCTCAAGCTGCAATGGGTGCTGCTGGCGGCGGCGCTCGGCGCCGTGCTGGGTGACGGCTCGGCCTATTGGATCGGCCACCGCCAGCAGCGCGAAATCCTCAACACCTGGCCGCTGACCAACTATCCGCGCGTCGTCGAGCAGAGCGAAAGCTTCTTCAACCGCTTCGGCACCTGGGCCGTGTTCTTCGCCCGCTTCGTGCCGCCGATCCGCGCCTTTGTCCCGGTCACGGCCGGCGCGCTCGGCATGACGCCCGTTCGCTTCTTCGCCATCAACATCCCGGCGATCTTGGCCTGGGCGCCGGCGCACGTGCTGCCGGGTGTTTTGGCGGTGTCGGCGCTGCACGAATATGCCGGGCTGCCGCATCACGAGCATATCGGCAAGCACATCTGGATTCTCAGCGTGGTCGGCGTGGCGACCATCGCGGGACTGGCGATCTGGACCATCCATCGCCGCCACGGCGGCGGCGTCGCGGCGGCGAGGCCGCGGGGTTGATGGCACCACACCCACAGTGTCGTCCCGGCGAAGGCCAGGACCCATTGCCACAGAAAACAGTTTGGCGAAGATTAGTGGTTCGGTACTGCTAGCGTCCGCAACCGATGGATTCCGCGGTATGGGTCCCGGCCTTCGCCGGGACGGCGGAGAAGTTCGCGCTCTTAAATCTTCAACTCCACAGCTCTCCGTCCCGGCGCCGGTCCCACATAACGCGCACGCGGGCGGATCAGCTTGCCGTGCTGCAACTGTTCGCTGGCATGAGCGATCCAGCCGACGCTGCGGGCCATGGCGAACAGCGCCAGCTCGCTGCCGGGCGGCAGGCGCAGCGCGTGCACGAGCACTGCGAGCGCATAGTCGATGTTGACGAGCTCGCCGGTCGCCTCTGCGATGCGCTCCGGCACCTCGCGCGTGAATTTGCGCGGTGCGCCGGCGCGGGCCAGCGCATTCAGCAGCGACTGCGCGCGCCGGTCGCCGCGCTTGTAGACGCCATGGCCGAAGCCGGCAAAGCGTTCGCCGAGCGCGACGCGTTCGCGCACCATCGGCTCGACGTCACGATCCACCAGCGTCTTGACCAGCTGCGAGGCGAGCACGCCGGCGCCGCCATGCTTAGGCCCCTTCAGCGCCGCGAGGCCGGCGATGACGGCATCATAGAGATTGAGGCCGGTCGAGGCCGCGCAGCGCGCAGTGAAGGTGGAGGCATTCAATTCATGCTCGGCCAGCAGCACCAGCGCGCGGCGGATGAGATCAGCGGCGTGCTTGTTGTCGGGCGCCCAGGCGCGCGCGATCTGCTGGTGCAACGGCTCGGCTGACGGCTCGGAATTGAGCATCGTCGCGACCAGGAGCCGGACGATGCGGGCACCGACCATCGCACGTCCATCATGCGCGCGGGTGAAGGCGCGCGGGTCGGCGCTCGATGCAAGCGCCAGCACGGCGATGGCGCGATCGATCGGCGCGGCACGGCGCGCGGCCTGCGCGACCGCGCGCATCTCGTCGGAGACCACTGGATAATTGTCCGGCGCAAAGGGATCGACGCCCGAGACATCCCAGAGCAGCGTCGCGGTGTGCTCCAGCGTGTCGTTCTCGGCGAGATCGACGCAGTTGACGCCGCGGTAGATCGCACCGTCCTCGGTGATGGTCGAAATCTCCGTGTCCATCACCGGCAGGTCGGCGTCGAAGCTGCGCAGGCCGCGCGGCTCCGGCGACGGCACGCGGCGCTCCTTCAGGGCGCGGACGTCCTCGGCGCGGTAGCGGTTTTTTCGCGAGTCCTGTGTCGGCTCGGAGCGGATCAGGCCGCGGCTGACATAGGCGTAGAGCGTGGCCGGCGAGATCGCGAGCTCGGCCGCGGCTTCCCGGGCGGAGAGGTACAGCTCCGGAGAATCTTTCATATTGATTTATGTAATCAAGATTGATCAATCTGTCGAGAGGCCCGACTTTCCAGGTCGTGAACAGGAGATTTGGGCCATGACCATCCACCTCACCAAAAGCCAGATCGGGCTGGACGGCGTTCCCGCGGCTGAAACCGTGCTGAGCCATGTCGACGGCGAGCGCGGCGAACTGATCATCGCCGGCGAGCATGTCGGCCGACTGGCCGCCACATCGAGCTTTGAGGGCGTCACCGCCCGGCTCTGGAACGGCGCCAGCAGGAGCACGCTGAGCGAAGCCAATGTGCGGGCCAGCCTCGGCGCCGCGCGCGAGCGCGCCTTCGCGCGACTTCCGGACCTTTTGCCGGCAACGCGCGGCATCGGCATCATCGACGGCTTTCGTGCAGCCGTCGCCGGCCTACGCGCAGAGAACGGGCTGGAGGATGAGGCCATCATCGTCGGCGCATTTCCGGTGATTGCCGGCGCACTGGTCCGGCGCGCCGGGGGTCTCGACCCCGTCACACCCGATCCGAACGCGAGCCATGCCGCCGATACGCTTCGGATGCTGCGCGGCACGTCACCGGAGCCGCGCGAGGTCGCGGCGCTGGACGCCTATTTCGTCACGGTCTGCGATCACGGCATGAACGCGTCGACTTTCACCACGCGCGTGGTGGCCTCGACACAGGCTGATCTGTTCGCCGCGGTGACGGCAGGCTATTGCGCGCTGACCGGGCCCCTGCACGGCGGCGCGCCGGAACCGGTGCTGGAAATGCTGGATGCGATCGGCTCCAGCGAGCGGATCAAGCCGTGGGTCGACGCGGCGCTGGCGCGCGGCGAGCGGCTGATGGGCTTTGGCCACCGCGTCTATCGGGTGCGCGACCCGCGCGCCGACGTGCTCAAGGCTGCGATCGAGCGGCTTTCCGCTGGTGGCGCCGACCTGCCCTTCGCCGGCGAGGTCGAAGCCTATATCCGCGCGGCGCTGCGCAACAAGAATCCGGACCGGCCGCTGGAGACCAATGTGGAATTCTTCACCGCGATCCTGCTCGACGCCCTCGCCATCCCGCGCCAGGCCTTTACGCCGATCTTCGCGGTGGCGCGCGCCGCCGGGTGGACCGCGCACGCACGCGAGCAGCAGCGGACGGGGCGGCTGATCCGGCCGAGCTCGTCCTATGTGGGCGCAATGCCGAAGGCTTCCGGCGACTAGAGTGCCGTTGGCGTACGACGCGGACGCATTTACTCCGCCGTCGTCCCGGCGAAGGCCGGGACCCATACCGCGTGATTTATCGGTGAAGGCAGGGGCTAGTACCGCGAGAAGATTCTTCACTACCAGTCTTCTCACTACCAGTCTTCGCCAAACCTCTCCCTGTGGTTATGGGTCCCGGCCCCCCGTGCGCAATTGCGCACTAGGCCGGGACGACGCCAAGGGTGTGACAGGACGGTCTGCATGGCCCGGAGACACCACCTTGGAACACCCGCGCGTCTCGGGACTTACCTATCCAGCTCCCGCGCACCAGGAACGCAATGCTGGACTTGTTTGGACAATCTGACGAGGCCAGGATTGGCGAGATCGCAACCCGGTATGCTGCTAGCCGCAGCGAGGCCGACTTGGATTCCGAAAGGCGGTTCCGCGACTTGCTCCAGGCGTTGCCCGCCGCGATCTACACGACCGACGCAGAGGGCCGCATCACCTTCTTCAATCGCGCCTGCATCGATTTTGCCGGACGCACGCCAAAGATCGGCGAGATGTGGTGCGTGACCTGGAAGCTCTATCTGCCCGACGGCACGCCGCTCCCCCACGACGAATGTCCCATGGCCATCGCGCTCAGGCAGAACCGCCCCGTGCGCGACGTCGAGGCCGTTGCCGAACGGCCGGACGGCTCACGGATCTGCTTCATGCCGTATCCGACGCCGTTGCGCGACGAGCGCGGCCGGCTGGCTGGTGCGGTGAACATGCTGGTCGACATCACGGCTCGCAAGCAGGCGGAGCAGCGGATGATGCTGCTGACGTCCGAGGTCGATCATCGCGCAAACAATTTGCTCGCAGTGGCTCAGGCGATGCTGCGGCTGACGAAGGCGGATACCGCAGAAGAGTTCCAGGCCGCGTTCCAGGGCCGGCTCGCCGCGCTTGCCAACGTGCAGCGGCTGTTCTCGGCTTCGCGCTGGACCGGCGCGAATCTGAAGACCATCGTCGAAGAGGAACTGCGGCCCTACGCAAGCCGGGACGGCGAGCGGATCAGGATCGCGGGAGGCGACGTCCAGCTGCCGGCAACGCTGGCGCAGTCGATCGCGGTCGCACTGCATGAGCTCGCGACCAACGCCGCCAAGTACGGATCGCTCTCGACGCCTTCGGGCAAATTGGAGATCCGCTGGCAGACCAACGATGCAGAGCCCCTTGTGCTGCACTGGTCAGAGAGCGGCGGTCCTCGGGTCAAGGAGCCGCCGGCGCGCAAGGGCTTTGGGGTCGGCGCGGTCGACGGCATCATCCGGACCTTGCGCGGAAGGGTTACCCGGCAGTGGAGGTCGGAAGGACTGGTGTGCGAACTGTCCTTCCCGGAGATCGTTGCCTAGGCCTCGCGCACCACCGTCTTCAGATAATTATACGCCTTGATGATCTCGATCAGGCGGTCCTCGGTGGAGCGGTCGCCGCCATTGGCATCGGGGTGATGCTGCTTCACCAGCGCCTTGTACTTGCTCTTGACGTCGGCGAGCGTGGCGTCGGGGCCGAGGCCCATCACCTGGAGCGCCTTGCGCTCGGCGTTCATCACCTTGCGCGTCTCGGGCTTGGGCGGGGCTTCCGGGCCCCGGCGCCAGCTGGCGCGGCCGTTGAGCTCCGAGAACATGCTGAACGGATCGAAGCCGCCATCGATCTCGGCCTCCGCACCCTTCTTGACGCCGCCATTGGCGCCCATCTTCCAGGTCGGACGATGGCCGGTCAGCGCGTCCTTCTGGTAGCGCGCCACGGCATCGGCATTCATGCCGGAGAAAAAATTGTAGGACTGGTTGTACTCGCGCACATGGTTCAGGCAGAAGTGCCAGTACTCGCGCGAATTCTCGCGGCCCTTGGGCGCGCGGTGGGCGCCCTTGTTCTGGCACCCGGCCCACTCGCAATTGACCACAGTGTCGCGCGGCTTCGCTTCCGGCTTGCCCTTGGTCGGCTTGACCCGGATGGAGTCGAAGAACTTTGATGAATCGATCGGCATGACCAACTTTGACTACGCAATGCCAAAACCTTCAAGTCTTGACATTGCGATTAGGACAAAACCCCCATAGCCGAAGCTTGCCTTCGGCGAACGCCGGCCGCCGAATGCGGCCTATGGGGCATTGACGGAGTGCGATCCGCGCACCTTAAAGGCACACATGATAAGTAAAGATCTAGCTACCAGAGACATTATCAGCAACAAGTTGCAGGAAGCTTTCGCGCCGGAAAGCCTGCAGGTCGTCGACGAGTCACATCTGCACGAGGGCCATGCCGGCCATCGGCCGAGCGGCGAGACGCACTTTCGTATTTATATCGTGTCTGCGGCCTTCAAAGGGAAGAGCCGGGTCGAGCGCCATCGCATGATAAATTCAGCGCTGACCGCGGAACTCTCCGGCAGCGTGCACGCGCTGGCGATCCATGCGCAGGCGCCGGGGGAAGGGTGATCTCGCTTACCCTCCCCTGGAGGGGGAGGGTAAGCGTCAAAACGACGTCCCTGCCCGCCGCGGTTTGGCTTCCTCGACCTCGGCGTCGCGCGGCACCGGTGAAATACGGAGTGCGGTGATGCGGTTGCGCTCGCGGCGGAGCACGCGGAAGCGGAAGCCATGGAAGGTGAAGCTCTGGCCGCGGTCGGGGATCGAACGCGCCTCGTGAATGACGAGGCCGGCGACCGTGGTGGCCTCTTCGTCGGGCAGATGCCAGTCCATGGCGCGGTTGAGGTCGCGGATCGGCACCGAGCCGTCGACCACGACCGAACCGTCCGGCTGGGCCCGCACGCCGGCGACCACGACGTCGTGCTCGTCGGAGATATCACCGACAATCTCTTCCAGAATGTCTTCCAGCGTCACGAGACCTTCAACTTCGCCGTACTCGTCGACGACGAGCGCGAAATGAGTCTTGCGGCGGCGGAACGCCTTGAGCTGCTCGGAGACCGGCCGCATCTCCGGCACGAACCAGGGCGGCAATGCGATGGTGGAGACATCGATCCGTGAGGTATCGCCGTCGGAGGCACGGATCGCGCGCAGCAGGTCCTTGGCATGAAGCACGCCGATGATGTTTTCCGGCTTTTCGCGCCAGAGCGGGATGCGGGTGTACTCGGTCGCCAGCACCTCGCGCACCAGTTCCTCCGGCGGCAGGTCGGCGTTGATCATCATCATCTCGGTGCGATGGATCATGACGTCGGAGACCTGAAGCTCGCGCAAATCCAGCAGACCGCCGAGCATGTCGCGGTCCTGCTTCTCGAACTTGCCTTCATGGTGCAGCAGGTCGACCGCGCCGCGCAGGCGCTCGGTCGGCGATAGGATCGCCTGGTGCTCGCCCGCAAGCCCGAACAGGCGCATCAACAGCCGCACCACGATTTCGACCACGTGAAGCAGCGGACCGAGCACGTACATCGTCAGCCGCATCGGGCGCGCAACCGCCAGCGCCATGCGGTCCGGCGCGTTGATCGCGATGGTCTTGGGCAGAACTTCGGCGAAGATCACGACCAGCACGGTCATCACGCCGGTCGCATAGAGCACGCCGACATCGCCGAACCAGCCCGTGAAGATGCTGGTGGCCAATGCGGATGCACTGATGTTGGCGATGTTGTTGCCGAGCAGCAGCGCGCCGATCAGGCGCTCGCGCATGTCGAGCAGCCGCGAGACGACGTCGGCCTCGCGATTACCCTGCTTGGAGAGCCGCAGCATGCTGGCGCGCGAAGCGCCGGTCAACGCGGTCTCGCTCGCGGCGAAGAATCCCGAGACCAGGAGGCAGAAAATGACGATGGTGAATCCAAGCCAGTCCATGCACCACTCGAGTTTCTTGCTTTGACGCGTTTTCTTTACGCCAACCGGTACCCACTTCGCTCGAAAACGCTTTAGCGCCGATCAGCCGCGCATCACGCCTTGCGCGCGAGCTTGTCCTTGAGGAAATCACGCACCGGAGCCGGCTCGACGTCCTTGGCGATGACAGCGCGCCCCACAGCCTCCAGCAGGATGAAGGTGAGCTTGCCGCGCTTGACCTTCTTGTCCTGTGCCATCAAGCCCATCAGCGCGTCGGCATCGCTAAGCCCCTCCTGCGCGAAGCCAGCGATATCCTGCAAGCGGGTCGGCAGGCCGGCCTCAACCAAATGACGCTCGACGCGCGCGGCATCCGCCTCGCCGATCATGCCGAGCTTCGCCGAGAATTGCGCCGCCAGCGTCATGCCGATCGCGACGCCTTCGCCGTGAAACAGGCGGTCGGAAAAACCTGTTGCGGCTTCCAGTGCATGGCCAAAGGTGTGGCCGAGATTGAGCAGCGCGCGTTCGCCGGTCTCGCGCTCGTCGCGCGAGACGACGCCTGCCTTGGCGCGGCAGGAGGTCGCGATCGCATGCTCGCGCGCCGAGCCGCCCTTGAAGATTTCGGAATGGTTCTTCTCGAGCCAGGTGAAGAAGGCCTCGTCGCCGAGCACGCCGTATTTGGCGACCTCGGCATAGCCGGCGCGGAATTGCCGCGGTGACAGCGTGTCGAGCACCGCGGTGTCAGCGACGACCAGCACCGGCTGATGAAAGGCGCCGAGCAGATTCTTGCCCTGCGGCGAGTTGATGCCGGTCTTGCCGCCGACGCTGGAATCGACCTGCGCCAGCAGCGAGGTCGGCACCTGCACGAAATCGACACCGCGGCGGAGGATCGCCGCGGCGAAGCCGGCGAGATCGCCGACCACGCCGCCGCCGAGCGCGATGACAAGATCGTTGCGTTCGATCTTTGCGGCGATAAGGGCCTCGCTGACCTTTTCGAGGCCGGCATAGGTCTTGGAGATCTCGCCTTCCTCGACCACGACGCGCGAGGTCGGAATGCCTGCCGCTGCCAGCGATGCCTCGGCGGGCTCGAGCCAGTATTTTGCCACGGTGCGGTCGGTCACAACAGCCGTGCGCACGCCGGGGCGCAAGGCAGCGATCCGTTTGCCGAGCGAGGCAAGCACGCCGCGGCCGATGACGATGTCGTAGGCGCGATCGCCCAGCGCGACGTCGACAATGACGGGATCGGAATGTTTCAAAGGCGCGGTCATCGTGCGGCACTCGCGACGTCGGATAGTGGTTCACCGCACAGATGTGCGTGCAGTGCCTCGATCGTTTCGTCAACGATCCGGTCATGCGGCACGTCACGCGACGCGATGGTGAGGTCGGCATGGGCATAGACCGGCTCGCGCTCGGCGAGCAGCCGGGTGACAGTTCCCTCGGGATCTGGAGTTTGCAGCAACGGACGGTCGGCCCGGCGGCGGACGCGGCGCATGATGACGTCGTGGTCCGCCTTGAGCCAGATCGAGACCGCCTTGGCGGCGATGCGCGCCCGAGTCTCCTCGCGCATGAAGGCGCCGCCGCCGGTGGCGAGCACGATCGGCCCGCCGTCCAGGAGACGCGCGATCACCCGCGCCTCGCCGTCGCGGAAATGCGGCTCGCCGTGGCGCTCGAAAATCTCCGGTATGGTCATCCGGGCGGCCGTCTCAATCTCGGTGTCGGCGTCCACGAATGGCAGCTTGAGCCGCGCCGCCACGCGCCGGCCGACGGTGGATTTGCCGACCCCCATCATGCCGACCAGCACAATCGAGCGCGCGCCAAGGGCCGACAAAATGTCGGTCTCAGGCGAGGCAGAGGCTGGCAACGCGGCGTCGGACATGTCCCTCGCTCGATCTGGCGCAAGATGCGACATCCGGCCACCTATACTACCCCCCGAGCGGCCCTCGCCAGAGGACTCTTGCCACGAAACGGCGAACATGTTGGATGATTTCATTGGTTAATTTGCCTATCCCAGACCTCGCCCGAGACCTTGCCCGATGCCCAGCCTGTTCCGCTTCCTGACGGTCGCCGCCGTGATCGCCGGCATCGTCTATGGCGTGGTCTTCGCGCTGGCGAACTTCGTCAATCCGAAGTCGCGGGAAATGACGGTGACGATCCCGCCTGACAAATTTCTCAAGAAATAGCAGCTAGGCTTGCGCCCATGCGCACCAAGCCCTCCGATACCAGACTGACCGGCCTGTTCCTCGACATGCTCGCGGCGGAACAAGGCGCCGGCGCCAATACGCTCGATGCCTACCGCCGCGACCTCACCGACTTCTCGGAATTTCTGGCCCGCGCCGGCTGTAATTTTGTGGATGCCGAAACGCAGACGCTGCGCGACTATCTCGCCGATCTCGATACACGCGGTTTCAAATCCTCCAGCGTGGCGCGGCGGCTGTCGGCGATGCGGCATTTGTTCCGCTTCCTCCTGAACGAGCGCATCCGCAGCGAGGACCCCGCGGCGATCCTGTCCGGGCCCAAGCGCGGCCGCGGTCTGCCAAAAGTGCTGTCGATCGCGGATGTCGACCGCATGCTCCGGCGCGCCAAGGAAATGAGCGAGGCGGCGGATGCCTCGCCCGCGCAGCGGCTGCGCTCGCTCAGGCTCTACTGCCTGCTCGAGGTGCTCTATGCCACGGGCTTGCGCGTCTCCGAGCTGGTGGCGCTGCCGCGCACGGCGGCCAAGCGCGACGCCCGCATGATCGTGGTGCGCGGCAAGGGCGACAAGGAGCGGCTGGTGCCGCTGAACGAGGCCTCGCGGCAAGCGATGGTGGATTATCTTGCGGCGACCGAAGCCGCAAAAACAGACAAGAAGAACAGCCTCGCCGCCTCGAAATGGCTGTTTCCCTCCTTCGGTGAGAGCGGGCATCTGACGCGGCAGCATTTCGCCCGCGATTTGAAAGAACTCGCGGTCGCCTCCGGCCTCCAGGCCCGGCTGGTGTCCCCGCATGTACTGCGCCACGCTTTCGCCAGCCACCTGCTGCACAACGGCGCCGACCTGCGCATCGTGCAGACCCTGCTCGGCCATACCGACATCTCCACCACGCAGATCTACACCCATGTGGTCGAGGAGCGCTTGAAGAGCCTGGTGCGCGACCTGCACCCGCTGGCGGAGAAGTAGGTCAGCGGCGAAATAACAAAGTGCCGTCGTCCCGGCCTAGTGCGCAATTGCGCACGGGGGCCGGGACCCATATCCACAGGGAGCAGTTTGGCGAAGCTTGGTAGTATTCAGCTGTCCCGCGGTACTGACAGCTGCGCCTACCGATATATACCTCGCGGTATGGGTCCCGGCCTTCGCCGGGACGACGAGCGAAACCGCCTTGACTTCGGCCCGATCTCCGCAGAAAGAGCCGGGGCCTCACGCGTGATTTGGCTGGCGCCCTAAAGGGCATACAGGCCAACTCATTGAATAACCTACACTTCTGTCCGCCAAGCCGTAGCAAAGCCAACCCCGCTTCGCCGCCTCGTCCGTCCCCCTATATTGAGTTAATGCCAGACCAGATGCGCAGCTATCTCGATTTCGAAAAGCCGGTCGCCGAGCTCGACTCCAAGCTCGACGAATTGCGCACGCTCGCTGCCTCCGGCACCGATATTGCCGACGAGATCGGACGGATCGAGGACAAGGCGGCGCAGGCGCTGGCGGACCTCTACACCAACCTGACGCCGTGGCAGAAGACGCTGGTCGCGCGCCATCCGCAGCGGCCGCATTTCTCCGACTTCATCAGGGGCCTGATCACCGAATTCACCCCGCTCGCCGGCGACCGCAAGTTCGGCGAAGACGAAGCGCTGGTCGCGGGCTTCGGCCGTTTCCGCGGCGAAGCGGTCTGCGTGATGGGCCAGGAAAAGGGTGATTCCACCGACAGCCGCATCAAGCACAATTTCGGCATGGCGCGGCCCGAAGGCTATCGCAAGGCGGTGCGGCTGATGGAGATGGCCGAGCGTTTCGGCCTGCCCGTGCTGTCGATCGTGGATTCCGCCGGCGCCTATCCCGGCATCGGCGCGGAAGAGCGGGGACAGGCCGAGGCGATCGCGCGCTCGACCGATGCCTGCCTGTCGCTTGGCGTGCCGAACGTGGCGATCATCACCGGCGAGGGCATGTCGGGCGGAGCCATCGCCATCACCACCGCCAACAAGGTCCTGATGCTGGAGCACGCCATCTACAGCGTGATCTCGCCCGAGGCCGCCTCCTCGATCCTGTGGCGCGACGGCACCAAGGCGCAGGAAGCCGCCAACAACATGAAGATCACCGCCCAGGACATGCTCCGCTTCGGGGTGATCGACAGCATCCTGAAAGAGCCGGTCGGCGGCGCCCACCGCGACCCCGCCACCATGATCGCCACCACGGGCGAGGCCATCGAAAAGGCGTTCGACGAGCTGCGAAACCTGGACGCCGACGCGATCCGCAAGCAGCGCCGCCAGAAATTCCTCGATATCGGCCGGAAACTGGGCTGATTCGGGCGGTTTTCGTGCCCGCCGACGGGGACACCCAAACGTTCCGTCCAAATCGTGCTGCGTCGTCATGGCCGGGCTTGTCCCGGCCATCCACGACCTTTGGCAACATACGAAGAACGTGGATGCGGGTGCGCACCACCCCCGGTAACCCTGCGTTAACCCTTTTTTTGCCCAAATCAGCGATCTCAGTCCTAGTTCGGCTGGAAGGTCCAAGTTACGTCCCAAGTCGGGCTCAAAGTAGCGTCAGGTTTAGTCTCTGTTGACCATGCCACTGGGCCAACGGGCTCGTGATCCCCGCTCGGGTTGCGACGTCATGACCCAGAGGTTAGAATTTTAATCAATGGCTTCAGGGCATAAGCGCTGGGGTTTGGTCTGCAAAAGCCGGTCTTGACCAAGGCGTCACGACGGGTCCGGATGTCCGGTCAGTCCATGCGCCAACATTGGGGTTCGCGCGCGATGCCCGGCACGGTGTGGGGTCCATCTTGATTTCTCGTTCGCTTGCTCGCGCGCTCTTGGCTTCGGTTGCGCTGCTGACGGCCAGTGTTCTGCTGGCCGGCTGCGACACCGATCAGGTCTCGCTCGCGACCAACGCCAAGGCCAATCAGCCGGTGCCGCCAAAGCTTCTCGCCGCGATGGTCGAGAAGGACATGGACCTGCAATCGCCGATCCTGGTGCGCCTGTTCAAGCAGGAAGCCGAGCTCGAGGTCTGGAAGCAGACTCGAAGTGGCCAGTTCGCGCTGCTCAAGACCTACCCGATCTGCCGCTGGTCCGGCGATCTCGGACCGAAGGTGCGCGAAGGCGATCGCCAGGCGCCGGAGGGCTTCTACTCGATCAATCCCGGCCAGATGAATCCGCAATCGGCCTATTACCTCTCTTTCAACACCGGCTATCCCAACGCGTTCGACAAGGCGCTCGGCCGCTCCGGCTCGCAGCTGATGGTGCACGGCGACTGCTCGTCGCGCGGCTGTTACGCGATGACGGACGAACAGATCGCGGAGATCTATTCGCTCGGGCGCGAATCCTTCTTCGGCGGCCAGAAGGCGTTCCAGCTCCAAGCCTATCCGTTCAAGATGACGCCGGTGAACATGGCAAAACACCGGAACAATCCGAACATGCCGTTCTGGAAGATGATCAAGGAAGGCTATGATCATTTCGAGGTGACGCGGCAGGAGCCGAGGGTCGATTTCTGCGAGAAGAAGTACGTCTTCGACGCGACCCGCGCGCCCGACGCCAAGCGCGATCCCGTGTTCGACGCCTCGGCCAAATGCCCGGCCTATGTGATCCCCGAGGATGTCGCCAGCGCCGTGCGCGAGAAGCAGGCGAAGGACGAGGCGGAATACGCAAAGCTCGTCGCCAAGGGCACGCCGGTGGCGCGCATGAACACCGGCATCGACGGCGGCATGAACAAGATCTTTGCCGCCAAGATTCCGGAAGGCTCGACCGGCCTGTCGGAAGGCGCCGAAGGCAACACGCTGCAGATGCTGGCGATGGCGAAGGCGCCGGGCACGATTCCCGGACACGTCAATCCGCCCAAACCGAACCTCGAGCAGGCCGCCGTCTCGCCGCGGCAGGAGCAAGAGCCTGTCGTCGCCGTTGCCGCGCCCGCCACCACCCGCGTCGCCGCAGCTCAGCCGGCCGAGAAATCCGGCGGCTTCTTCTCCGGTCTGGCCCGCAAGATGGGCATGGGCACGGCGGACACCACCGCCTCGGCGCCGCCTGCAGCAGCCGCTACGCCGGCCGCGCCCGCCAAGCCGGCAGTCGCCGCGACAAAACTCGCCCCACAGGCCCAGGCGCCGAAATCGGTCGTCGCCGTGAAGCCACCCGAGCCGGCCAAGCCGGACACGAGGCTCGCTGCGACGCGCCCGACGCTGAAGCCGTCGGTGTCGGGTGGTGCGGCTGAAGCGAGCAGTGCGCAATTTGCGGGTGCCGCACCTGTGGTGCCGGCAAATTCGTTCGACAGCCGGTTCTCGGCGGTGAAGTGAATTCAACCGCGATAGTTCCGATCTCTCGTTCAACTCAAATCTGAAGCTGTTGTCTGCTGCGACAACATCTCCCCGTCACCCTGAAGTGGCCGCTTCTTCAGCGGCCCTCGAAGGGCGACGGCCCGGCTGACGGCTTGGCCGTTCATCCTTCGAGGCTCGCTGCGCGGTGCATTTGCACCGCGCAGCTCGCGCCTCAGGATGACGGGTTTGGCAGAGTGCACGCCGCGGGAAACAGCGGTGCTGCAAAGAACAATACCTACGGCGCCAGATACCGCAGCAGCTCCGGATTGCCCCGCACCTCCCCTGCCGCGCCCTGCAGCGCCACGCGGCCGCGGTCGAGGACATAGGCGTAGTCGGCGACACGCAGCGCGAGGTCGAGGTGCTGCTCGACGATGATGACGGCAATGTTTTTGGCGAGCTCGATCAGGCGCTCGGTGATCTCCTCGATGACGCCGATCCAGACGCCTTCGGTCGGCTCGTCGAGCAGCAGAAGCTTGGGATCGCCTAGCATGGCGCGGCCGATTGCGAGCATCTTGCGCTCGCCGCCGGAGAGCGTACCGGCAGGCTGGTCGAGGCGCTGGCCGAGCTTCGGGAAGATCGTCAGAACGTGGTCGACAGCGTCGGCCTTCTTGCTCGCGAGCGAGCCGACCGCGAGATTGTCACGCACCGACAGGCGCGCGAACACCGAATGCTCCTGCGGGACGTAGCCGATGCCGGCGCGCACGCGCTCCTGGGTGGCGCGGCGGCTGATGTCACGCCCGTCGAAGGCGACCTCGCCTTTCCACGCCGGCAGCTCGCCGACGATGGTCTTCATCAGCGTGGTCTTGCCGGCGCCGTTGCGCCCCAGCACGGCGACGCCGCCGCGCCAGGGAATGCCGAGGTTGACGTCGAACAGGACCTGGCTGCGGCCATAGCCGGCGTCGAGATGCTTGATGTCGAGAAATTCAGGCACGGCGCAGATAAATCTCCTGGACGGCTTTGTTGGCCTGGATCTCGGACACCGTGCCCGACGCCAGCACCTTGCCCTGATCGAGCACGGTGAGGCGATCGCAGATGTCACGGATGAAATCGAGATCGTGCTCGACGATGACGAGCGAGCAATGTTTCTTGATCGGCTGCAGCAGTTCGCCGGTGATGCGGCGCTCCTCCAGACTCATGCCGCCGGTCGGCTCGTCGAGCAGCAGCAGCTTCGGCTTGGCCGCGAGCGCCATCGCGATCTCCAGCCATTGCTGCTGGCCGTGCGACAGCGCCGCGGCGGCATCGAACGCGCGATCGGCGAGACGAAACTGCGTCAGCATGGTCATGACCTGATCGTGCAGTACGCCGCGGGTGCGCGAGAACACCAGGTCGAACAGCGAGGACTGCGCCTGCAGCGCGAGCAGGATGTTGTCGTACAACGTCAGCATCGGCAGCACACTCGTGATCTGGAATTTCAGGCTCATGCCGGCCCGCGCACGCTCGGTCGGCGTGAACGCAGTGATGTCGGTGTTGACAAAGGAGACCTTGCCCTGCGTCGGCGCCTCGGCGCCGGCGATGCACTTCATCAGCGTGCTCTTGCCGGAGCCGTTCGGCCCGATCAGGCCGTGAAACTCGTTCTCGCCGACGGTGAGCGCAGCACCGTCGAGCGCGGTGAGCTTGCCGAAGATTTTCTTGATGCCGGCGGCCTCAAGGAGCGGCATTGCGCTTCTCCTTTTTGGTCTCCTTGGGCGTGCCGCCAAAGCTGCCGACGCGCTCGCGTTCGCCTAACACGAAACTGATCAGGCCGAGCGGCCGGAACAGGATCACCAGCAGGAGCAACAATCCCAAAATGATCGGCCAGATCTCGCGGTAATTATCCGATAGCCAGAAGCTGACGCCTTCGACGATGACAGCGCCGATAACGGCGCCGATCAGCGTGCCTGAGCCGCCGAACAGGACATAAAGCACGACCTGGGTCGAGACCACGACGCCGACCATGTTTGGCCAGACGAACCCCTCGTGGAAAGCATAGAGGCTGCCGGCAAGGCCTGCGACGGCGCCGCCGATCGCAAAGATGATCGCCTTCAGATGCTGCGCCTTGTAGCCGAAGAAGGCGATGCGCTGCTCGTTCTCGCGCAGGCCGGCGAGCGCGAGACCGAACTGCGAGCGCACCAAGAAACGGCAGAGCAGATAGACGACGACGAGAATGGCGAGCACGAGATAGTAAAAGGCAGGCCCTTCCGAGAATTCATAAGCGCCGACCGTCATCGGCGCGATCGAGGGGATGCCGTTCTGGCCGCCGAGATAGTACCAGCCGCGCGCGAGCCGGTCGGCGGCGTAGGATCCGGTCAGCGTGCCCAGTGAGACGAAGATCACGCTCGAGGGGTGCCGGCCGAGCAGCAAGAAGCCGCCGAGGAGCAGCGCAAAGGTGAGGCCGATGATGGTTCCGGCAGGGAGCACCAGGAAGATGTTGGTGATGTCGAGATCGCGCGCGAGCAGCGCCACGCCATATCCGGCCGAGCCAAAGAACAACGCCTGGCCGAAACTCATGATGCCGGCATAGCCCCAGACCAGATCGAACGACAGCGCGAATAGCGCGAGGATGATCACGCGCGTCGCGAACACCGTGAGATAGTCCTGCAGCAGGAGCGGGGCGACCAGCGCCGCGACCAGCACCACGCCCTCGACGATCGGCAGGATTTTTCGCCCTGTCGCTCGTTCCGTCGGCCCGGCTTCGGCCACCGAAACGTCGGTCTCACCGCCAATGTTGGCTTGCACGGCCTGCTTAGCTGCACCCATGGATTTCAGCATTCCGAGTTAGCATCGTGAGTCAGCCCAGCTGGTAGCAGCGGGGTCACCTCTCCCCGACGGGGAGAGGTCGGATTGCGCCTGGCGATGCGAAGCATCGTCCAGTCCAATCCGGGTGAGGGGCCGCAGCGCCCAGTGAGACCAGACCCCCTCACCCGGATCGCATCTTTCGATGCGATCCGACCTCTCCCTACGGGAGAGGTGAAGAGGGCGGCCTCGCGCTCGCGCCAATTCAGAAGAAGCTGATTGTGGTACGGCATACCGCCTCAGCATTCCTCATTAGCATTCCTTGGGATCGACAAGCCCGTCGCTGCGGCCGACGATCTCGTAATTGCCGCCCTTGGCGACCGCGGTGTACATCTTCATCTTGCAGTGCCGCTTGCCCGGCACCATCTCTGCCGGTCCGCCCGGGCCTTCGGCGATCTTGGCGTGATCGAGCGCAGCGGCAACCGATTCACGGTCGATCTTGCCGGCTTCCTTGACGGCGGCTTCCCACAGCTTCAGGCCGCGATAGGTACCGGTCGCCGCGCTGCCGGCGGCGAACAGGAAGTTGCCCGGAAAATCCTTCTCATAGGCCGCCTGGATCTTGGCGTCGAACGGATTCTCCTTGGTCAGCACCTTGAAATAGTCGAGACAGCTTGCGAGCCCCTCGATCTCGCTCGCCTGGTTGATGTTGAGCGTGTTCTCGTCGTAGTAGACGCAGGCGAGACGCCCGCCGTTCTTGAGGAAGCCCGCTTCATAGAGCTGCTTGAAGAATGGGCCGACGCCCGGCGGAATGACGGTGTTGAAGACCACGTCGACCTTGTTGGAGATGATGCGGTTGACGGTCGAAGAGAAATCGACCTGGTCGAGCGGATAGTATTCCTCGAACACGACCTCGCCGCCATTGGACTCGATCACCTTGCGGGCATAGACGTTGAGCGTGTGCGGCCAGACGTAATTGGCGCTGGGCAGCGCGAACTTCTTGCCGCCGTTCTTGATCAGCCAGGGAATGAATTCGTCGCATTGCTGCGCCGGTGTCGGCCCGGTGCAGAACAGATAGGGCGTGCACTCCTTGCCCTCGTAGAGCTGCGGATAGATGTAGAGCGTCTTGCCGCGCGCCACGATCGGGTCCTTAATCGCGTTGCGCATCGACGAGGTGATGCCGCCGAGCACCATGTCGACCTTGTCGCGCTGGATCAGCTTTCGCACGTTGCCGACGGCGACGGATTCGTTCGAAGCGGTATCCTCGATATAGAGCTCGAGCGGACGGCCGAGCAGGCCGCCGGCAGCGTTGATCTCCTTGATCACCATTTTCGCGACATTGGCGTCGGCATTGCCGGCATAGGCGATCGGGCCGGTGAGGTCGGTGGCGATGCCGACCTTGATCGGGCCTTCGGCTGCGTTTGCCCAGCCGGCCGGGATCACCCAGCTGCCGGCCCCGGTCGCGACCGCGCCGGTGGCGAAGGCGAAATTGCCGAGAAAGCGACGACGGGTGAGATTGGTGCGATCTGCAAACATATTAAACCCCTTTTCCAGCGATGAGGCCCTGTGGCCGGAATTTGATGAAGACTATGGCAAGGACGAAAACGAGGACGTCGGCGACGACCGGCGCTATGACCCACGGCAGCGCGGCGCTCAGCGTGCCGATGACGCCGGCACCCGCGACCGGCCCGATGAAGGAGCCGACGCCGCCGACCATGACCGCGACGAAGCCCTGGATCAGGAAGCGCAGGCCGAGATCGGCAAACAGGCTGAACACCGGCACGATCAACGCGCCGGCAAGTCCGGCGAGCGCCGCGCCGAAGGCAAAGGTGGCGCCGTAGATCAGCGGCGTGGAGATGCCAGACGCTCGGGCCAGCGCCGGGTTCTCCAGCGTGGCACGCACGCGCAAGCCGAAGCTCGTGCGCGACAGAAGGAGATAGCAGCCGGCCATCACCAGCATCGTGATGACGATGATAGTGAAGCGCCAGGCCGAGATGTGCATGGCGCCGATATCAATGGAGCCGCCGATCGGCTCGGGCACGGTGAGATAGAAACCGCCGATCAGGCCGCGCACGGATTCGCGGATGATCAGGCCGAGCGCATAGGTGCCGAGCATGGCCACGATCGGTGCGGCGTAGAAGCGGCGGATGATCAGCGCCTCCAGCACGAAGCCAAGCGCGCCCACGGCGAAGGGGGCGGCGATCATGCCGGTCCAGATCGGCAGGCCTTTGGCGTAGGCGAGATAGGTGATGTAGGCGCCGAGCAGGACGAACTCGCCCTGCGCGAAGTTGAAGATGCCCATCATGCTGGCGATGATCCCGAGCCCCAGCACGATCAGGACGATGATCGCGCCGAAGCTCAGGATCTCGAACGCTGCGACGAACGCGTTAGCCATGCGTTGCGTTTCCGGTCGCCTGCATCAATGCCTCTCTCACATCTTCTTCCAGTCGCCGACCTGCTCGAAGGCATGCGCGGCGCGATAGATCGTGGATTCCTCGAACATGCGGCCGACCAGCATCAGGCCGACGGGCAGGCCGTCGATCATGCCGCAGGGCAGAGACATTGCGGGATGATGGGTGATGTCGAACGGCGCGGTGTTGGAGATCATCTCCAGCGCGCGGGCGACGTAGTCCTCGCGGCTGGCGGTCGGCTCCGGCAGCTTCGTCGCCTTCATCGGCGTGGTCGGCAGCAGCAGCAGGTCATATTCGCCGAATGCCTTATCATAGGCGGCGGTCAGGCGGCGGGAGATGTTGAGCGCCTTGCCGTAGTAGCGCGGACCAAAATTGTTGTTGATGTAGGTCCCGAGCAGCAGGAACAGCTTGGTGGTCTCGGACAACGAGTCTGCCTGCCGGCGCCAGCCACGATGGAAATCCATCAGCGAGGTCGAATAGAGGTCCGACCGGCTGAGGCCATAACCGTCGCCGTACATCATGGTCTGGGTCATGCCCTCGGTGCCGATCGGCGTCCAGATCGCGGGTCCCATGAGATGCATCGGGATCGAGACGGTCTCGACCGTAGCGCCGAGATCCTTGAAGCGTTTTGCCGCCTCGCGCACGCTTTCATTGACGGCGGCCTCCGCGGTCAGCTGCTCGAAGCCTTCCTTGAGGATGCCGATCTTCATGCCCTTCACGCCCTGGCCGAGCGCCTTGGTGTATTCTTCGACCTTAGGAGCCTTAATGCGGGGATCGTAGCCGTCATCGCCGGCGAGCACTTCGAGCATTAGCGCGTTGTCGGCGACGGTTGCGGTCATCGGGCCGGTGTGATCGACGAAGATCTCGATCGGCATGATGCCGGTATAGGGCACGAGGCCCCAGGTCGGCTTCATGCCATAGGTGCCGCAGAACGAGGACGGCATCCGGATCGAGCCGCCCTGGTCGCCGCCCATCGCCATGTCGGCTTCGCCAAGCGCGACGACGACGCCGCTTCCCGAGGACGAGCCGCCGGCCGAATAGCCCATCTTGTAGGGATTATGCACCGGGCCGACCGCCCCGGTGTGGCTGCCGCCGGACATGCAGAAGGATTCACAGTGAGTCTTGCCGAGGATTTCCCCGCCGGCGTCCAGTATGCGCGTGACGACCGTGGCATCGAAATCGGGGACATAGCCCTCCAGCGTCGCCGAGCCATTCATCATGGGCACGCCGGCGAGCATGATGTTGTCTTTCAGCGCGACGGTCTTACCTTTGAGCTTGCCGGACCTAGCGCCCTTCACGGTCGACTTGCGATACCAGGCGTTACGCGGGTTCTCTTCGGCCGATGGCCGATAGCCCGGCGTGCGCGGATATTTGACCTCCGGCACTTCGTCCGGCATCGCGCCGACCAGATTGTAGGCCTCGATCGAGCCCTGCATCAGGCCGCGGAACGAGGCGACGTCTTCATCGCTCAGCGCGAGGCCGCACTGCTCGGCGACGCTGCGAAGCTGGGTGGGCGTGGGAAGGGCAACTGTCACGGCGCTCTCCTTGAGGCTTCTTGATCCCTGTTTTTGGACGGAAGCCCTGATGGCCCACCCGCACGAGGTGGGCCATCTGGCTTCGCACTGTTATTACAGACGGAAATATTTTCCTTTTCAAGTATTATTTTGGATCCGGAGCATGTGCATGATTGCGGCGCCGGCGTCAGACCGGCTTGATCAGCATGAAGTCGAGGCCATCGGCTTCGGCGAGATACATCGGCATCCGGGCGTGACCGTTGCGAATGCTGACCGGGCCACGTGCGCCGCCATACACAATGTTACGCGCCGCCGCGAGCATCGGACCCGTCGCCAACGTACCGGCCTTGTTGGCCACGGCTTCGAGGAAACGCAGTCCCTCGTAGGTGGATTGACCGAGCGAGCCGATCGGAGGGCCGCTCGGTCCGAACATCAGGCGATAGCGGCTTTGGAAGTCATCGTTGGCCCGCGAGCCAATGCCGGGGAAATAACCGGAGGCGCAGAACAGATTCTCGCTGTTGTCGGCGCCGATGCCGAGTAGCACAGTCTCATCCATCGCGCCGGCGAGCCGCAGCGTCGTGGCGGCAAGGCCGCATTCGCCGAACGCGCGATTGAAGGTGATGCTGTCGGTGCCGATCAGCGAGATCAGCACCACGTCCGGCCTCGCAGCGCGGATGCGTTCCAGATGCGGCTCGTGGTTATCCTCGCCGAGGGGAACGAACTCCTCGCCGACAACATGTCCGCCGGCCTCTTTGATGTAGCGCTTCACCGCGCGATGCGACTGCCAGGGCCAGACGTAATCGCTGCCGATCAGATACCAGCGCGCCGCCTTCTTGACGTCAGCCAGCCAGTGGATCGAGGGGCGGCTCTGCCAGCGCGGCGTCTCGCCGATCGCCATGACGCCGGGCGTTTGCTCACCGCCTTCGTACACAGGCGTGTAGATGTAGGGAATATGGTAGCGCGTCGTGACCTCGCGCAGCGCCACGCGCACCGCGCTGGTATGCAGCCCGACGATGAGATCGACCTCATCGAAAGCAATCGCCTGCTCGGCGCGGGTCAGGATCTCGTCGAGCGGGCCGCCGGCGTCGTAGACCGAAAGCTCGATCTCGCGTCCGAGGACGCCGCCACGCCTGTTGATCTCGGCCACTGCGAGCTGCGCACTGCTCGTCGCGCACGGGCCCCAGACGCCGGGCGAGCCGGTGCAGCAAATGAAGCCGCCGATGCGCAGCTTGTTGCGCGCGCCGCGGCGCTTGATGAAATGCGCATCGACCGGAGACAGGTCGAAGTCGGCCGCGGGCGACGACAGATTCCTGAACAGCAAAGACGGCGGCAACGCCGGGCCGCCGTGAGCCGGGAAATTCACCGTCGCGCGCACGCCAACTCCTGTCTGGGACCAGACTTGAAAGCACATTCAGCAGGCGGTCGCGGCTTCCGCCCTTTTGTTAGGCAAACATCCTATTTTGAAAATATTGAATATTCAAGAATTGAAGTGCATATAGATGCAGCATTGATTGCAAGACATTCACTCAATTGGGTCAAGACGAAGTCTTAGCCGTGGCAAAACCGTCGAAAGAAAACTCCCCGATTACCGAACACCTCGCTTATTTGCTCGCGCAAGCCAACCGGGAGATCAACCGGCAGCTGGAACTGCGCTTGAGCAAGGAAGGGGTTCCCGTCGAGCAGTGGCGCATCCTGAAAGTCCTGTCGGACGGCAACGGCCATTCGATGGGCGAGCTTGCGGGCGCCGTGCTGCTCAACCATCCGACGCTGACCAAGATGATCGATCGCATGGTCTCCGACACGCTGGTTTATCGCGTGCAGGACCCGAACGACCGCCGCAAGGTGCTGATGTTCATCTCCGACCGCGGCAAGGTGCTGTGCAAGAAGCTCAACTCGCTCGCAGTAGACCAGGAGGAACACATCCTGGAGAGCTACGGCGACAAGTCGACGAGCGAATTGAAGCGGCTCTTGGAGAGCCTGATCGACAGCTCAAATTGAGCGGCGCCGGCGTTTCGCACGGCTCTCTCGATACGGTCGTCCCGGCGAAGGCCGGGACCCGTAACCACAGGACCGGTTTGGCGAAGACTGTTAGTCTTACTGCGTCATAAATTTTTGCGCGATCGCGGACGCAGGATCGCTCTTGCGCAACATGGACATCGCGACAGACTTCTGACGAGGGCGAGAACG
>NZ_JADPKQ010000024.1:0-31429 GCF_023074015.1 Bradyrhizobium sp. 142 | reverse complement strand
TCGAACAGGGTAAATGGCTGCGGCAGGTCGTCACCGGCTACTTCAACGACCATGCGGTGCCGACCAACAGTCGGGCGCTCAGCGCCTTCCGCTTCTTCGTCATCGAACTCTGGAGACGCACGCTCCGGCGCCGCAGCCAGACCGATGGCATGAGGTGGGAGACGATCAGTCGCCTCGCCTGTGACTGCCTCCCCAGGCCCAACATCCGTCATCCTTGGCCGCGAGCACGCTTCGCCGTCACTCACCCGAGGTGGGAGCCGTATGCGGGAAAGCCGCACGTACGGATCTGTGCGGGGGGCGCTCAGCAATGAGCGTCCCTACCGCGACCGCTGCGCTCGCAATGACAATGGAGGGATCAGAAGCGCATCGCGTCGAGCGCAACCGCCGGCCCGATGTCACGCTTGCCATTACCTCGGACGTCATTGCTTTGCGGCGCGGGGCAATTCACGTTGAGAACCACAACGAATTGGGAGGAGATCCGATGACGCCGCTTGAGAAGCTTAAAGCGATGAGGATGCCGTTTGCCGAGCTCAAGGGCGTCGAATTCGTCGAGGCCGAGAAGGATCGCGTGGTGGCGCGGATGACGGTCAGGCCTGATCTCTGCACGCTTCACCACACCATCCACGGAGGCGCGGTGATGGCGCTGGCCGATTCCGTCGGCGCAGCCGCGACCGTGATCAACCTGCCGGAGGGCGCGAAGGGCACGACCACGCTGGAGAGCAAGACCAATTTCATCGGCGGGGCCAAGGAGGGAACCACCATCGTCGCCACCGCGACCCCGGTGCACCGGGGCCGGCGGACCCAGGTCTGGACGACTCGGCTCGAGACCGAGGACGGCAAGCTGGTTGCCGTGGTTACCCAGACCCAGCTCATCCTCGTATGACTTCGGGGCGTTGATTTTGTTAACGATTTAGTCGCTTCCGGTGCCTCTAACTTGGGCAGGTTCCCGTCTTGAAAAATATGGTGCGACGCACAATATTGGAGGTCTAGGGATTCGAACGCCTCCTCGAGGGACACCAAGAGGAGTTTTGACTTGTCACTCGAAGTAGACTTGGCACTTGAAGACATCACCCGCACGCCGTCCGGCTCAAAGTCCGTCCGGGGTTACGTGCGGACCTTGAGCCAGCAGGAAGAATTGCCGCTTTTGCGCGACCACCTGTTGAGGCTCGATGCCGAAAGCCGGCACGACCGTTTCAACGGTTTTCTCGACGACAGTTTCATCGAGCGTTACGCCGGCCGCTGCGCCGAGGATGGCACCGTGATCGTCGCCTACATCGTCGACGGCGTGGTGCGCGGTGCGGCCGAGCTGCATCCGCCGGAGCAGGGGTCGCTCCCCGAAGTCGCCTTCAGCGTGGAAGCCCCCGCACGCCGACAGAACGTCGGCACCGAGCTGTTCAGCCGCCTGATCGCGGAAGCGCGCTGGAAGGGTTTCAAGCGGCTGTGCATCACCACGGGCGCGGAGAATCACGCCATGCGCGCGCTTGCCAGGAAGTTCGGCGCGCACCTGCAATTCCGCCACGGCGAATCGACCGGGACCATCGATCTGGCCAAGACGCCCGAAGCCGAACTCGCCGAACTTGCAGCAGCTCCGTTCACGGCCAGCCGCGCCTTGCTCAGCTTCAATTCGACCTGCTGGAAGCTCATCTCCAGCATGTACGGCAACCGCGCCGCCTAAAATCAAAAAGCGGACCGGCAAGTCCGGTCCGCTTTGAAATCAGGGTTAGCGATATAGGGCGTTCAGGTGCCGGTGCGCTTGTCGTTGCCGAAGCGGCGGACGACGCGGCGTTCGACCACGACCGAGCGCTGTGCCCCCTGTTCGCCGGCGATCACGCGGGTCGCGGTGATACGGCTATTGGTGCGGGTCTGTTTCTTCACCTCGGCCTGCACGACATCGAGCGGCATCCCCATCAAGGCTGCGGCGATCTCGGCCTGCTGCTCCTGATCCTCGGTGATACCGACGGCGGCGAAGATCGCCTCGTCCAGGGTGGGCGGATCGTGGCGGACGCGCCGCGTGCCGTACTTGGTATTCCAGTCTGCGTTCATAGGTGCCTCGTTTCGATGCCGGGATACCTAGTGCCGTATATGTTGCATTGCAATATGAAATTGGTGTGGCATCTCAGCTATGCACTCAAAGCTTCGCGAGCTGGTTGGCGATGAGATCGAGTGTTGTCGGGCCTGTCACACTGCCAGTCACCACGATCATGCGCTTTCCCATATGCCCGTGGCTAGGGCAGTGCCGCTTCGCGTGCAGTGTCTCCGACCGGCGCTTGCGGCCAGCGCTTGAGCGCCGCGTGGCCGGCGTCCGTCAGCCCATAGATCCCGCGCTCGGCGCGCTCGAACCAGCCATAGACATTGTGCAGCAGAATCCTGCCTGCATCGGGGCAGCGCTCGCGCAGTTCGCGCACCGGCCGTGGGCCGGCGGCAAGTGCGGAGGCGCAGGCCAGCGCCTGCTGGCGATAAGCCGTCATGATCGGCGCGCGCGTGCTGCCGCCCAGCACTGGGTCGCCCAGGCGCCGCTGATGTTCGGCAACCAGCCGTGAGCGCGTCTTCGGCTCGCGGCGCGGCGCCGCGGTAGGCGGCTTCACTAGCACCTCGACCTCGCCGCGGTCGGTGACCCCGAGCATTCCGAAGCCGAGCCGCCGGCAGAGATTGCGATAGCGGGCATCGCTCTCGCGCCCCTTGCCGCGCACCGACATTTTTGCAGCGATCCAGATCTCGTCGCCGGCCGGCGCGCGGTCCACGGCCTGAAGGATCAGTTCGAGATTGAAGGCGAGCTTGAGCTCGCCGATCACCACCACCACCGGCGGGTCGCCGGCGCTGAGACCCACGAGATCGCAGCCGCCGATCTCGCCCTTGACCGAGAAGCCGAGTTCTTCGAGGAAGCGTTTGACGGGCAGGTAGAGCGCGGTTTCCACAGGCTTTCCGATCGGAGAATCAGTTGCAGGCAGTCTAGAGCCTTCTTGGGTCCGGTTGAATCAAACCCGCCGCTGGGACAACCCGATCGGTATGCGACTACACCCGTCCGCTCACCGGGATCAGCGCTCCGGTGATGCCGCTCGCGGCATCGCTGGCCAGGAAGAGGATGACCTCCGCGAGTTCCAACGGCGTGACCCATTCGGAGAAGTCTGCATTCGGCATGCTGGTGCGGTTGGTGGCCGTGTCGATGGTGGAGGGCAGGACCGCATTCACGGTGACCTTACCCTTCCACTCATTGGCCAGCGCCTCGGTGAGACGATGTACGCCTGCTTTTGATGCGGCGTAGGGGCCCATGCCGGCGCTTGCCTGGAGCCCACCGATGGCGCCGATATTGACGATGCGGCCGGTCTTGGAGGCGGCAAGATGCGGCAGCGCCGCGCGCGAGGTGTTGAGCGCGGTCAGCACGTTGAGCGCAAACATGCGCTGCCACGCCCTGGTGTCGCCGTCGCCGACGGTCTCGAAGGCAAAGCCACCGGCGATGTTGATCAGCGCATCGAGCCTTCCGAAATGTTTTGCCGCAGCTTCAATCGCAGTCGTCGCCTGCGCCGCGTCGGACAGATCGACGCCGCCGAATTCGATGCGTTCGGGCGTCAGAGGTGCTTGCGATGGCGCGTAATCGATTCCGGCAATGCGCGCGCCCCGCGCCTGCGCGACTTCTGCCACGACCTTGCCAAGTGCGCCGAGCGCGCCGGTCACAACAAACACTTTTCCCGGCACGGTACTCTCCGTCGTTTTCAATTCGCTCTTATCATTGCTCTTGGCGAATTGGACTTGCAATGGCGGCGGCTTCAAGGCTGAATGAGCGATGCAACGTCAGGTCGTGGAGGAGGGTCATTTGTGCCCGATAATTTGCCGACCGTCGAATTTCCCGCTGCGATCGTCGATCTCAGATATTCGCTGACGACATTCCGACAGGTGTTGAACGGAAAGGGGCCCGTGCGGATCGTCGCGATGGGCTCGTCCTCGACGGCTGGACGAGCCGACGTCGTTCCCTTTCCCTACAGGCTCGAAATGTATCTACGGCAGCGATACAAGGATTCTCACCCGAATATCCGGATTGATGTGCTCAATCGGGGCAAGGGCGGCGAGGACGCCAACGAAGAGCTCGACCGCTTCGAGACGGATATTTTCCAGGATGATCCCGCGCTGGTCATCTGGCAGGTCGGGACGAACGCCGTCTTTCACAATGATAAATACGACGTCGAGGTTGTGGCCCAGAACATCCGGAAAGGCCTGGCGCAATTGCGCGCTCGCGGTTTTGAGGTTCTGCTGATCGATCCGCAGTACGTGACGAAGATGCTCTGGGATGACCGCGCCGAGCTGTCGGATAAGATGGTGCGCCTGATCCGCGCTGCGGCCGATGAGGCCAAGGTCAATCTGTTTCAGCGCTGGGCGCTGATGCGTCATTGGCACGTGCAAAACAAAGTGTCGTTTGAGCAATTATTGGATACGAGCGATCCGGACCAGCTGCACCAGAGCGACTGGAGTACCTGGCAAGTGTCGGTCGCGCTCACGAATGCCATCGTCAAGGCCGCGGCACCGATGGCTTGAGGCGACCGCTGCAAGTCAGGCTTGCAGATGACCGCTGCAAGTCAGGCTTGCAGATAACGCTCCTGCAGCGCCGTCCGCTCGGCCGCACCCAACTTGAGCCCGTCGCGCAAGTAAGTTTCGAGGTCGCCGTAGTCGTCCCCGACGGCTTCGAAAGCGGCCGCAAGATACGAGGCCTCGACGCTGCCGATGGCGTCGAGAACGTCGGCAGGAAGATCGGAGGCGCTTGAGGCATCGCGCTTGTAGTACCTGTTGGTCAGCAGATAATCCTCGGCAATGACGTCGTGGGGCACGCCGAGCGCATGCAGGATCAACGCGCTGGCAAAGCCGGTGCGGTCCTTGCCGGCCGTGCAGTGGATCACCAGCGGCGCGCGGTCTTCGAGGAGGTGGCCGAACAGCGTGCGAAAGCTGTGCGTGTTATGGCGGACATAGTTGCGATAGGATTCCCGCATGATATCGAGCGCGACCGGCGCGGTCAGAGAGCCGCGAGCGAGCTCGGCGCGCAGCGCAGCCACCACCGTCGGCTCGATCGGCAGCGAGTGCACGGTGATCTCATTCACGACGCAGACGCCGGCTGCGCGCTCCTCCAGCCCACGAAAATCGAACGCGCTTCTGACGCCGAGCGCGCGGACGATCTCGATGTCATCAGCCGTGAGCTGGCCGAGATGGTTGGAGCGGAAGACGTGCCGCCAGCGCGTGGTGCGGCCGTCGGCGGTCGGATAGCCGCCGAGGTCGCGAAAATTGCTGGCGCCTTGGAGGCTGAGGTGGCGGGCAGGGGAGTCTGACATCGGATCAGCTTGGGTTATGTTTCTTGAGTTATGTTTCGTGCGGACGCTCTTGCTACGCGTCCGTGAGTCGATTACGGGGGCAATCATGGACCTGCACAAGGCCATTCTTTTGGCCATCACCATGCTGGCGGGCGGAATTCTCGGCGCGCGGCAGGCCGGTGCCCAGACGTTCCAGACCTATCGCTGTACCGATGGTACGCAGTTCAGCGTCGGGTTTTATGACGACGACAAGCGCGCCTTCCTTCAGATCGACGGCGAGCCGGTCACGCTCGCCAAACGGCTGACGGTCTCGGGCACACGCTATTCGGGGGCGGGGACCACGCTGACGATCGGCAAGACCGGAACCACCACGGTCAGGCATCTAAAGCGGCCCGCGACGGCCTGTGCGGTGATCTGAGCTCAGCTTCGAAGCAAGAATCAAAGAAGCAAGAATCAAAAAGGGCCGAAACTTCGTTGTTTCGACCCTTTTTCAGCTGCCGCCGGGCGCTTCGAAGAGCGCGGCGGTATCAAACCAACCACAGGCATCAGCGGTCCCATTTCGGCTTGGCTTCATCGACCGCTTCCTGGTGGTACCAGCTCTCGCTGCAGATCGTCTCGTTCGCGGGGAGCGAGGCGTGGTTGGCGGGAAGGCGGGTCTCACCGTAGCGGCGTCCGGCGAGAGCCGAGCGGCCCCCGACGGGGAATTGGTAGATCTGTGCAGATCCGTGACTCAGTCCATTATTCATCATTGCGGTATCTCCTGAGATCGCAGCGCTTGGCCTCCATGGTGCGCCCGACTCGTTGGCTTGTGGTTACTGGAATCCCCATATCGGCCGTGCATTCCCAAATGCAAAGTGCTGAAAAGGAAATCAGTGTTGGCCTATTTTGTGGGCAATCCGCATTCTGCTTCCCCCAAGGCACAGGTTCGGTAGCTAACGCTTGGGCCATTGCGAAGGTTGCGAGCCCGGGCGACAGACTTGGCGAATATTGCCGGACGTTGATGCGCGTTTAGTCGGCAACTCCAGGCTAGGACTCACCTGCACCAGAATCGGGCGTTTTCCGCGGAGTTTTTGCGGTGCAGCTTCACGGAATGGTGCGCGGCTATGACGCATGCCGCTGCCGAACATATTCCCCTCCGCCGGCCATGACCGGGGCGGTGGAAAACCCTCCCGCGCTGCGGCGTTTTGGCACGTAAAATGCTTGTAAAGGGGCGGCCGATGGTGGCCGGGTACAAACGTGCGGGGACTAGCCGCCCCGAGCTTTCGCATCATCTACAGAGAGGCTCAATGACCAAGTATAAGCTCGAGTACATCTGGCTCGACGGATATACGCCGACTCCGAACTTGCGCGGCAAAACACAGATCAAGGAATTCGCGTCGTTCCCGACGCTCGAGCAGCTTCCGCTCTGGGGCTTCGATGGCTCCTCCACCCAGCAGGCCGAAGGCCACAGCTCCGATTGCGTGCTAAAGCCGGTCGCGGTGTTCCCGGACGGCGCCCGCACCAACGGCGTGCTCGTGATGTGCGAAGTCATGATGCCTGATGGCAAGACGCCGCATTCGACCAACAAGCGCGCCACCATCCTCGACGACGAGGGCGCGTGGTTCGGCTTCGAGCAGGAATATTTCTTCTACAAGGACGGCCGTCCGCTCGGCTTCCCGGCCTCCGGTTATCCGGCGCCGCAGGGCCCGTACTACACCGGCGTCGGTTATTCGAACGTCGGCGATATCGCCCGCAAGATGGTGGAAGAGCATCTCGACCTGTGCCTCGCTGCCGGCATCAATCATGAAGGCATCAACGCGGAAGTCGCGAAGGGCCAGTGGGAATTCCAGATCTTCGGCAAGGGCTCCAAGAAGGCCGCTGACGAAATGTGGATGGCCCGCTACCTGATGCTGCGCCTGACCGAGAAGTACGGCGTCGACATCGAGTTCCACTGCAAGCCGCTCGGCGACACCGACTGGAACGGCTCGGGCATGCACGCCAACTTCTCGACCGAGTATATGCGCACGGTCGGCGGCAAGGAGTATTTCGAGGCGCTGATGGCTGCCTTCGACAAGAACCTGATGGACCACATCGCCGTCTACGGCCCGGACAACGACAAGCGTCTGACCGGCAAGCACGAGACTGCGCCCTGGAACAAGTTCAGCTATGGCGTTGCCGATCGCGGTGCCTCGATCCGCGTTCCGCACTCCTTCGTCAACAACGGCTACAAGGGCTATCTGGAAGACCGCCGGCCGAACTCGCAGGGCGACCCATACCAGATCGCTTCGCAGATCCTGAAGACGATCGCGTCCGTGCCGGCCGACAAGAAGGCCGCCGCCTAAGATCCTCCCGGTCCGGGCTGGGGGGCTGGCCCGGGTTGGCTCTCGATCCGCCGGAGTCGCAAGACTCCGGCGGATTTTTTGCATCTTGATGACGGCCGTTTGTGTGGTCCGCGGGACTGGATTGCGCGAAACTTGTCCATCGCGGCCGAAAGCGGGATAGACTGCGCCCGGATGCGCGTAAGGCCGGGGACGGCTGGTGTTTGAAGGCTTCTACAAGGTGAGATTTCAGCTCGGCGACGCGGTCGGCCGGAGCGTGATGCATGCCGGCAATGGCAAGATGCTCGGCGGCAATTCGGCCTTCGCCCATATCGGCAGCTACGAGAAGACCGACGACGGCGTCGACATCGTGATCAAGACGGTCCGCCATAATCCCGATCCGAACTATCGCGCCATGGCCGGCACCGATGATGCGACCTTGATCGCAAAGGGCCGGGCGGACGGCGATCTCTACCGCTTCAAGGGAGAGCTGAAGGAGCTGCCCGGCGTTCCCTTCCAGTCGGTGATGACTCCGATCACGGAGGACGAGGTGCCGATCGCCGGCGGTATCGGTAAGGGCAGCATCGCCGATGGCCTCTATTCGATCCATCTGCGCATGCTGGACGGCCTCGACGGCGGCCTCACCGGGGTGATGCTGCTGAACCGGGGTCGCATTCTCGGTGGAGATGCATCGTTCTACTATCTCGGCAGCTACACAGCAGCGAACGGACGCTGGAAGGGCCAGATTCTCAATCAGGAGCACACGCCGGCCAAGGACGATCCGGTCTTCGGTGGCCACGAGGTCGGCATCGGCTTCTCCGGCACCTATGACGAGGTCCAGGCCGTGCTGGAGGCAACGGCGCTTGCCGGCAGGCGCAGCCTGCGCCTGACTGCGGCGCTCAAGCCGATACACCGCGCCTGATCGCTACGTTGGGATCACACGTGGAAGATCACACATGGAGAACGTCGCTCGCATGCTCTCGACCAAAGCCACCATTGTCGAGCAGGGCTTTACCGCCGAACGTCTCGTCAGCGGCGAGGCGGATCTTGCCGTGCAGCAGATCAGCGAGCTGAAGCAGGTCGACGGCATCGAGGTGATCGGGGCGATCCCGCATGACCTGCAGGGTCCGGCCGTGTTCTCCGCCGGCCGCATGGCGGACGCGAAACACGCTGCGGCCGCCGACCGCTTGCTGCGCTTTCTGGCATCGCCCGAGGTCGCGCCCGTGCTGCGGCAATCGGGACTCGAGCCTTGAATTCGCCGGGACGGCGACGCAATTTGAGGTCCATGCGAACCACTCTCTGTGCCATCCTCGTCACGCTCGCCCTCTTCACCCTTGCCGCGCCGTTGTCGGCGCATGCGCAATCGGCCGACCTCGTGCTGTGCGACCGGGTGGCCGGCGATCCCAGCGATCCCGACAAGCCGGCCGATGTGAGGGGCGTGACGGAGCTCGCAGCCTCCGACATCGCCACCGCGATCAAGTTCTGCAAGCAGGCCGCGCCGTCGTCGCGCCGCGCGATGTTCGCGCTCGGGCGCGCCTATGCGGCCAACCGGCAGACGGCGGACGCGATCGCCGCCTGGCGCAAGGCGGCTGACAAGGGCTCGAGTGCAGCGATGGTCGAACTCGGCGTGCTCTACGGCACCGGTTCGGGCGTCGCGAAGGACGAGGCGCAAGCACGAAGACTGTTCGAGAAGGCGGCGCAGGCCGGCAATCCCCGCGGCGTCAGCAATCTTGCGGCGCTCGGCGGTGCCGGCGGCGCCGATCCTGCACAAGCCCGCGCGCTGCTGGGCAAGGCCGCCGAAACCAATGCGGAGGCGCAGTACCAGCTCGGCCTCATGCTCTCCGACGGCACCGGCGGCGCCAAGGACGACGTCGCGGCGCGCGCGCTGTTCGAGAAGGCCGCGGCGCAAAACCATCCCGGCGCGCTGGAGCGGATGGGCGCCTTCGCGCAGGAAGGCCGCGGCGGGGCCAAGGACAAGGACGCCGCGAAGGCCTACTACGAGCGCGCCGCAGCTCTCGGCGACGATGACGCCAAGAAGGCGCTGGAGCGGCTGCGCTGTCCCTATGCGATCAAGGACAAGCAGGGCAAGCTCGTCACCACGCTGTGCTTCTAGCCGGCCGCCAGGCCGTGATGGAACAGACCTCGCGCGAAGATGGTTGATTCCGAAAGCACGGCAGGAGCGCAACCATGATCCGCAAACTGGCATCCGGCGAATACCGCCTTTACTCACGCAAGATGAATCCCAAGACCGGCAAGCGCCGCAACCTCGGCACCTTCAAGAGCCGCTCGGCGGCCGAGAAGCACGAGCGCGAGGTGCAGTATTTCAAACGTCACTAGCACCTGATGAACGCCGTCCG
The DNA here is from genome assembly GCF_023074015.1 of Bradyrhizobium sp. 142. Taxonomy (NCBI): domain Bacteria; kingdom Pseudomonadati; phylum Pseudomonadota; class Alphaproteobacteria; order Hyphomicrobiales; family Nitrobacteraceae; genus Bradyrhizobium; species Bradyrhizobium sp. 142. The sequence goes on along the minus strand of NZ_JADPKQ010000024.1, from coordinate 21,484 downwards.
GGACCGCGCAACAAAAATGCGAAAACAACCCCATGCACAGTAGCTAAGGCGCTGAAATAGCTGAGGTGTTGAAATCGCATCCTACGGATTTGGCGAAATTGTTGCTCCGTCGGGCAAAACAGGAGCATGATGGCACCATGGCGCGAAAGGTCCCGCCATCGGCTCCTGCGCGGAAAAGTCGGATGGCCTCCGTGCAGTAGCAGTGCTAGGTCACTCACGATTCCTTTTGATTTTGCAGGTTTATTGCGTTGCTGGACGGACTTTACAAAGTTGAATACGGCATCAACGGCGCCTTCGGCCGCAGCATCATGTGCATGCACAATGGCAGCATGCTGGGCGGCAATTCCGCTTTCGCGCATCTCGGGAGCTACGAGGTCAGGGACGGCGTGATCGAAGCGGAAGTCATCACCGAGCGGCACAACGACGATCCGCATTACAAGCCACTGATGGGAGCCGACGTCGCCTCGATCGGCGCGCGCGGCCGGCTGAACGGCAATCAGATCCGTCTCGAGGGCAGCGCCGACACGATGCCGGGCGGTCGCTTCTGGGCGAACCTCACGCGGCTCGACGATGACGGCGCGCTGCCGCCGCGCGGCACGATCGGAGCGGGCTGCATCGCCAACGGCCTCTACGGAATGAGCCTGCGCGCGCTCGATGGCGTCGATGCCGGGCTCTCCGGCGTGATGCTGCTGATGGACGGCCGCATCCTCGGCGGAGATGCGTTCTTCTACTATCTCGGCTCCTATTCCTCGGCGGACGGCCGCTGGAAGGGCGAGATGCTCAACCAGGAGCACACGCCGGCGAAAGGCGAGAACCCCGTGTTCGGCGGCTATGAGGTCGGGATCGGCTTCTCCGGAACTTGCACCGCCGATAGCGGCGAGCTCGAAGGCATCGCGCTCGCAGGCAAGCGCAGCCTGCGCTTGGCGGCCTCGCTCAAGCTGATGCGGCGGGCGTAGGACGTGTACACCGAGATGTGGGTAGAGCCGTTGGCCAGCTCGATCTGAACTCGGACGCACCTCGCCAATCGGCTGTGCGTCGCCTTGGAATACGCAACTCGGCGAAAGAGATTTTGCAGGCCCAGGCGCCGGATCGGCTCTAGATTTAGTCCCAGGCCGCCGCTCCTGAGACGGTCCAAAAACTTAGGGGTGTCTATTGGCAGCACTGCGGCTTCAACTCGTTATCGCAGCTTGCCGAGCCAAAGCCCGGCGAGCGCCGAGCGATTGCGCACGCCGAACTTGGCGTAGATCGACTTGACGTGGAAATGCGTGGTGTTCGGGCTTTGCTCGAGCTTCTCCGCGATCTGCCTTTCCGTGTCCCCGTCGAGCAGCCCGAGCAACACCCGGCGTTCAGCGGGTGTAAGGGGCGTGTTGGCGATGAGCAGACCGTGGCCGAGCAATTGTTGACGGCCATCTCAAGGCGCGCATCACGAAGCCCAGGCGCTGGCCGTCCTGCGCCGTAAAGCGGGGTGCCTGCGCATCGCGAAACACGAACAGGCGAATCCTCACGTCGTCATTGAGCGCAATGCGCACGGAAATGCTGTCGGCGAAGCCGACGTCCAGATAGTGCCGCCGATAGTGCTTGCCCTCGAACCATTCCGGCGGCAGCGCTTCGAACAGCAGGCGGACGCGGAACGGCTCATCGCCCGATTGCGCACCGACAAATCCTTTGCCATGCAGACTGCGATCCTGACATTGCGCGGCCGTGTCGCCTGGGCGCATGATTTCAACCCGACCGAGGCATCGGTGCGACGTTCCAGATGCTTCCGGGCGCGAGCTTCTTCGTCAACGGCGCGGCGCAAGCTGCCGACTCCGCGCTGGTCACCGCATCCGCCGAGACCAGGTGGATGAACGGCTGGTCAACCGCCGCGACGTTCGAAGGCGAGTTCTCCAACGTGACGCGCAGCTATGCCGGCAAGGGCGTGGTGCGATATGCGTGGTAGGCACCCGTCTTCACCCAGGCCTCGACCAGCGCCGACTTGCTCTTGCGTGCTCGGCACGATTGCGCGCAGCTTGCGGCTCAGCATTGCTCAAGCTGATGCGGCGGGGTTGGGTGTGTCCTGATAAATTCGTGGTGTCCGTTGTTGCGGGAGGCGGGCCTCATGCGTCGCACCCGGCAATGTCAGCAGGTGAGACCCATAGCAGGCGTGCATCACGCCGCGGGCCTAGTGCGAGGGACTGCAGTCTAGCTCCTTAATCCTCCCGGTGGCGTCAAACGCAAAAAGCGCACTCATGACACCAGTACTGGTGACGTAAGAGATAATGGTTCCGTCGTCGGAGTGATTGAGATCGTCCAACGTGCCTGCCGGATATTCTATGAGGCGATCGAGCCAATAGGCACGAAGTGCCTGGCGGCCAGTAACGGTTTTGACGCCGCCGCAGCCGCAGTGAACCACGGCATCTTCGGCATACATTTCCAGGATCGCTTCGATATCGCCCGCGCGGTAGGCATCGAGCCAATCAACCGCAACGGCCATCGGGTCAAAGGACATATTCACCATGCCATCCAAACCTGAGATTTAGGTCGGGTTAACCACGCTAAACCCCTTTCTCCAATCGATTAATTGTATTTTAATACCCCTCAACCGGCCGCGGCCATATGCCGAAGGACATAAATGGCCGGGCCGGGGCTGAGTCCATGTTAGACGTGTCTGCCAAGCAGGGCATACTCAAGCGCATCCGACTTGTGATCGTCGATCGACAACCGATCGTTCTACAGGGACTGAAGTCGGTACTCGGGACACAGCCGGACTTCGACGTTGTCGCATCGTCCAGCGATGGGACAAGCTGCCTCGAAGCAATTCGGAATTTGACACCCGACCTCGCGCTTATTGCCGACTCCCTGCCAGATCTGACGGTCTCCGAGATCCTCGCGATTGTGAAAGCTGAGAAGCTTTCCACGCGCCTGGTGTTCTTTACCGAGTCCGACGTCGACCGCGATCTGACTGCAGCTATCGCTGCCGGCGCCTGCAGCGCAATTTCGAAGTATGCCTCTCCCGCTACTATGCTGCGATCGCTGAGGCTGATGACGAAGAGCGGTGTGTTGCTGGAGCAGTCGGAGCAGTCCGATCTCTCGCCAACCGGCAAGGAAGCGGACGACGGCGGCAAAATTGAAAAGATGCTGGAGCTATTGACGCACCGGGAAGGTCAAATTGCACGACTCGTGTCGGAAGGAATGTCGAACAAGGAGATCGCAGGCCAGCTAAACCTTTCCCAAGGGACAGTCAAAGTCCACCTGCACAATATCTTCCAGAAGCTTGAGATCACCAACAGAACTGTGCTCGCGACCATCGCATTGTTGCAACGCCCCTCCGGCTTCGGCACGCTCTCGCTGGCCTTCCTGGCGTTCGCAATTGCGGACGAACTCAAGGCGTCGGAATCGAACGACATCTTTCCGGATGACAACAGCATCGGCCACGCGGGCGAGCACGCCGAGTATGAGCCCTGGAAAAAAGCTATTCTCCGGCACCTCACCGTCTGGGAATCCGGCGAGACGCCAACGCTCACCCAGAGAGACTTTTTCGCCAAGGCGAGCCAAATCACGAACTCGGCGGCGGCAATGGAAGCGCTGCGCGCGGCCGAGCAATCCGTAGGCTTGAAACCGTGGAAACACTACGGTCCTGTTGGATCGAGCGCACCCAATCTTCCTGCGCCTTTACTGCGAGGAACAAACGACACACAGATCGGAGATGACCCGGCCCCAGAACACCAATTCCCGCGGCTTACTTCCAATCCGATGTCGCTTCACGGAGGGTATGGCACCTTCGCCACTCTCGCTGGTGCGTTGATCTACGCACTGAACGACCCCCATCTCGCGGTGCAGTCGCATGACCAGGGTCAAGCGTCGATCGACAGCTTCCTGGCCGTCACCGGAGAGAATGCGACCACAAAACCTGACGCCAATCATGCAGACAATTCAGCCCCAGGTTTCCTTTCGCACGATTTCCGCCTGTCTTCCACCGTTGTGACCACTGGAAACGACAGCGTCGCTCAAGAAGGCGGTCGGGGCCAAATGGGCCCAGGCGATGCGGGTGACAACCTCCAAAAACCTCTTGGCGTATTGGACTTTGGTCACGATGCCAGTATTGGCGGATATAGCCGCGATCAACTGATAGGTGGCAACGTTGAAAACGTTGTTTATCGCTCCCCGATCGATTCCAAGTCTATCTCTTCCGACTCTGTCTTCGATTTCGCATCTGGGCCGAGCAGGATCAATCTTGCGGCTTTCGGAGCGCTTGCCTGGCTGCATATGACAGCGGCAAGCAAGTCTATACCGCCACATACACTCGCATGGGTCTACAACTCCGCAAGCAATCAAACGATCGTCTATGTGAATCCGACCGATCATATCCTTGATATCGGGGATCGCGCCCTGCTGGAAATCCACCTGCAGGGCATTGTAGCCATTACGGAGGCGGCTGTCGTCTCCGAGCCAGATGGCGGGGCTGTCGCCACCACCTTGGAGCAGCTCGAAGCAGCGCTGATATCGGCGACCGCAACCGATGAGACTGTTCTGAGTACGGACAAGATCCATGCCATTGTCGATACGAGCGAGAGCACAATTGGGACAGCTGGAGTTTGGACCGTTCTGGCCGACGACGGCTTGAGGTTCCAATTCGGGGAGACTCGGACCGGCTTGGGGGCGTCGACGAGGTTCAGAACCTTCGCGAGCGATTCGGCGGATGCGACGGAAGAGAGCGCTGATGCGTCTGGCTTGCCGGCTCACGTATCATCAATCGCGCTTGCTCATAGCGCGACGGTTCCGGCAGTTGAAAGTCTCACATCGAAGAGTGAGCCGATCAATGCGGACACCGGCGTTTTGTCGACCCAGCAGAACGAGATCGTCAACCCGGCGCCGCAACGGCCGCCAATGCGGACCGCGGTAACTCGCAGCACGCTTCGGAGCCAGGGTCTGCAAAGGCGGCCACAGAGATGGCCGAAGCGAAGTCCATACCGGGCAACGGCGTCGGCAATGACAACGAGCATCATTCCCGCGCTTCGGACGGTTCGCCAGGGTCAGCGAATACGGCAGAACCAGACGGCGTGGAACACAGCAACTCGGGGCACTCAAAAGCACTGGAAGTAGCCGAGAGCGTCGAAACGGCCAGCAAAGCGGACCGGGGTAACCAGCACGCTTCGGAGCCAGGGTCTGCAAAGGCGGCCACAGAGATGGCCGAAGCGAAGTCCATACCGGGCAACGGCGTCGGCAATGACAACGAGCATCATTCCCAGGCCTCGGACGGTTCGCCAGGGTCGGCGAAGACGGCAGAACCAGACGGCGCGGAACACAGCAACTCGGGGCACTCAACCTCTGCAAACGCACCGGAGGCAGCCGAGAGCGTCGAAACGGCCGGTAAAACGGACCGGGGTAACCAGCACGCTTCGGAGCCAGGATCTGCAAAGGCGGCAGCGGCGGAGCTGACTGAAGCTGGACCCATACCGGGCAACGGTGTCGGCAATGGCGCCGAGCATCGCGCCCCGGCTTCGGACGCTGCGAGCGCGTCAGCGGCAGTGAAGACGGCAGAACCAGCCGTCGCGGAGCACGGCAATTCGGGGCACGATTTGCCCTCAACCTCTGCAAATGCCACCGCAGCAGCCGACATTGTCGAACCGAGCGTCGCAAGCGGAGATAACGCTGGAGACGGAAACTCGCAGCGGGCTGCGCCATCTGCTGCAATCGCATTACAAGCCGCACAGCCGGCTAAAGCAGCGTCCGAAACTGGCGGCGCGAATCAAGAACTGGTGTTCCACTTCGATAGCGAGGCAACTCCTTCCGTCGCGGTCGAGCAGAAAAAGCACAATAATCCGCTCGATACGCACGTTCCGCCCGATCAGGACGCGGACCTCGATATCATCGTCAAAACACCCCCCAATGCACTGGACGAACACGCGGCCAACCACGGCAATAATGGTACGCATCATGCCATTGTAACTGCGCCTCATGACTGGCTGATCTGAAGTGTTGAATTGTCATTGACTGACATGAGAAGGCGCACGACAGCGAGGGCCAGATGTTGAGCAGGCCCCCGCGTGTGGGCCGCCCGATGCGGGCGCCCTTTGGAGTCCGCAGCCATCGCGGCCACCGCTTTTGGCCCGAAGCCGCTTCGTTAGGGCAGGCCGACCATGTCTGTTCGCGAGTGGAGGGCAGCTGTCGTGCAAATCGACTTTATGAGCACCCGCCGTAAGGCACGGGGCACGTCGTTTCCGTCTTCACCCAGGCGTCAACCAGCGCGCCGGCCTGCTCTTGCGTGTCCGGCACAGGCGCGCGGCCGAAGCCGGGCTTCCAGGCCCAGCCAACGAGGGTGTCCTTGCCGATGTGGTTGATCAGGTCTTCCGCCTTGCGCCCGCCATTGCGCGCGGGGTCTTTGATCTGCTCGCAGATCTCGCCGACGGTCTTGTCCTCCCCAGGCCATTTCGCGTGGGGCAAGATGCCAGTCGGGATGGAAGATTCCGATCGTTATCGAACGCGCTCGAGCTTCGCGGCCAAGCGCAATTGAAGGTGCGCCGCTTGAGGAGCCTCTTTCGCTTGCAATGCGGCACCCTCCAGTATTTTCTCTTAGCACAACCTGTCCGGGAGGGCAGCGACGATAGTTAGTCTGCATCTCTGTCACAATCTGGCGATGCGGGGATAGTCTGTGAATTGAGGCGCGGAAGGTATCGCCCCGGAGAACAATTGCTCGCCGGGCGAAAATCTGATCCTATTCTTTATTCTTTTGCGAGAAACAATTGAACGAAGGAGACAATGATGCGCTCGATCCTCCTCGCTGCGCTCGGCATTACCGCCTTCTCCGCAACCATGGCCATCGAGACACCCGAGGCAAATGCTGTTGTCTATTGTGCCGCTGGTGTTTACCGCGCAGGCTGCGTCGTCCGACCTGTTGTCGCGCCCGTCGTCGCACCAGTAGTCGGCGTGCGAGGTGTTGCACGGCGGACCACCCGGCGTGTCGTCCGGCGATCGGACATGATGCTCAAGCACGACATCTTCCTTATCGGTCACCTCGAAAACGGCCTCGGCTTCTATCGCTTCACCTACAACGGCGGCAACAAATCCCATGTCGGCGTGATGGCGCAGGAAGTGCAGACGATTATGCCCACCGCGGTGCTGCGCGGCAGCGACGGCTACCTGCGAGTTTCGTACGACATGCTCGGCGTGAAGTTCCAGACCTACGACCAATGGATTGCGTCGGGCGCTCATGTCCCGGCCGGCACACTAGTTGAGTAGTAGCGCGCCCGATGCCGCATCTGACGCGCAGCGGCCGTGAGGTGATCACGCGGGCGCCTTCGATGATCTGCTTGGCGCGACACTTGCGGCCAGCTCCGGGCTGGGCTCGGCGCCTCAACCTCGCTGCGCAGTCCAATAGCCTGAGCAACGTGCGCTTCCTGAATGGCCACTCCACCTCCCGCGGCCGGAATTACCAGAGAGCCGGCCCGAGCCGGACGCGAATTTGTCATGGACTGTCACCGACGCCCGAACTGCGCCCGAACGCGCCACATAGCCTCTGAACCTGACTAAGTTCGGATGTGTCACTATTCCGTTGGTGATGTTGACGGTGAAATTATAGGTCGGATCGCAAGCGCCTCTTTGCGTCACGAAAACGAGGTCCCAGGAGCCGTCGAATGCGGAGCGGGCTTGCGCGATGGAGAGGAGGGCGACCAGGCAGCCCATGGCCGCCACACACGTGAGAAGCTTCTTCATTGTTTTGCTCCAAGCGGTCCCCCACACATGGCGAGCGGAACTGGCGAGTTCAATGCGGCTCGCCGGGGCCGGAGCAGTGATATTCGCTTCGAATCTTGGCCATGGAAAAGCGGCTTCAAAGGACGTCGGTCCGAAACGCCATCTTCAAGGTCACGGCGCAAGACAGGCCGCCCCCGTCTTCACTTAGGCGTCAACCAGCGCGCCGGCTTGCTCCTGCGTGCCCGGCACGGGCGCGCGGCCGAAGCCGGGCTTCCAGAGCTGGCATGAGAGCGCTAACTGCGCCAGTTGCGAAAATAATTTCTTCCTGAACATGTCGTCTTGGCGGTCGCCCGTTCGACTGGATGTCGGCAATCCAGCCGAACGAACACCTGGGAGAAATACAATGACTCAGAATCCTGGAATGAGAGGCGAGAAGATATATGAATGCGATCTGGCTCTCACGGGCGTCACGGATTACGGCGTAAGCATGGATGATATCCTTACCGGCCAGAAAGCGGTCCCACTGCAAGGAGCCCGTTTCGATCTTCATATCGATGGCTCCTGTAAGGGCCGCCTTTCGGGGCGCCAGCACGGCATCGACTATCTGCGAATGCGCGCTGATGGTCGCATCGACCTTGACCTCCACGTGATCGTTGAGACCGACGATGGGCATCGCATTGCACTGTCGGGCGATGGCCAAGCCGCACCGCGAAGCGGCGAGCCGATGATCGATATCTTTGCAAACATCCGTCTCACCAGCGCCTCCCAAGAGTATGCATGGGTCAATGAGCGGCAGATTTGGAGCATAGGGACTGGAGACCTGGCTACCGGAAGGATTCGCGTCACAGCGTATATGCAATGATAGCGCCTGGGATTGCCGAAATCGGGCGCTGCCGCTGGCAGCCTGACGCTGGACGACATGGGAATGTCAGCTGCGGCCGAGGGGGCCGGCGTGACACTTGGGCGCTCACTTCTGGTCGCAGATGCGGTTTCGTCTGGACGCCTCATGTCCGCACTCGCCAATGACCCCACGGTCGAGTGCACGAAAATTCAGCTTGCCCAGTGGCCCGCCGACTTGATCGGCGATCGCAGCGTCGAATTGTTCGTGAATTGGCTCGCTGAGCAGGCCGAGGCGACCGTGAAGAATATTTCGGCTGCCTAATCGGCTTCTGGCCCGCATGCGGAGACAGGACCAGTCCTCGACTTGTCGGATCGCAGGGGGCAGAGCGGAAACGGTTCGCTTAGCGCGCGACAGACGCGATTCCCGAACCGGACATGGCAGACCTTCGCTGCCATTGTCACGATGGCGGGCGCATTCTTGCCTCCGTCAATTTTGCGGATCATGATCCGAGCCGATACGAAAACAAATTTGACGAGGCTGCTAGTGGCAAAGGAGCTCGCGTACCACGCCGAAGCCGCCGCTGAGTACGATGGCGCGTTTTCACATGTGTCACAGCACTTCTTACCATTCCTCCTGAGTGGGGCAGGTGTTGCGTCCGGCATGAAGGTCCTCGACGTCGCAACGGGTACGGGACTGGCAGCTGCCGAAGCCTTGCTCGTAGTCGGGCCAACGGGGCACGTTGTCGCAGCCGATGTCTCGCAAGCCATGGTCGGACAGGCACGGCAGCGGCTGAGCGCAGCGGCAAATGCCAGCTTTGCGGTGGAGGACGGCCAATCTCTCTCGTTTGCCGATGGCAGCTTCGATGCCTTGATGTGCAGCCTCGGGCTAATGTTCTTCCCTGATCCCGCGCGCGGATTGTCAGAGTTCTTGCGTATCCTTCGCCCGGGCGGACGCGCGGCCGCTTCAGTTCTCACGGTGCCCGAACGGTCCTACAACGGCCGAATCAACGCCGTCATGGCTAAGCATTTGCCGGCGATCAGGGAGGCAACGGCCAGGACCTTTTCATTGGGTGACGCGCCTCGTCTGCGACAGTCGCTCGACAAGGCCGGATTCCAAGATATCGAAATAACGAGGCATGCGCATCGATTCAAAATGCCTTCTTTCAATGCCTACTTTGGCCCATTTGAGCGCGGCGGCGGCTCGACCGGACAAGCCTATCTGACGCTCCCTCAATCGATGCGTGATAAAGTTCGTGAGGAAATGCAACGCAGTCTCGGAGATACGGGCGGGCCCGTAGAAATCGAAGTTGAGTTTCAGTTCGCAAGCGGCCAACGTGGCAAATGAAGATGGTCGGCTTGCTAAGGCAGGCCGCGCCATGTCTGCTCGCGAGTGTAGAGCAGCCATCCATCCAAATCGAATTTATGAGCACCCGCTCACGGCGCCGGGCACGCAGCCCCGGTCTTCACCCAGGCTTCAACCAGCGCGCCGGCTTGCTCCTGCGTGCCCGGCACGGGTGCGCGGCCGAAGCCGGGCTTCCAGGCCCAGCCGACGAGGGTGTCCTTGCCGATATGGTCGATCAGGTCCTCCGCTTTGCGCCCGCCATTGCGTGCGGGGTCTTTGATCTGCGCGCAGATCTCGCCGACGGACTTACCCTCCCAGGCCATGTCGTGTGGGGCAAGGTGCCAGTCGGGATGGCCGGGCATGCGCCCGGGCTCGAAATTGGCCTTCTGGTGGCAGGTGTTGCAGCGCATCGCCTCGAGCCCATGGCCGTCGGCGCCGCGCGTGACCGGCGGCTGATGGAGGCGGGCATTGTCGCCCTGGTGCGGCCTGTCACCGGCCGGATGACAGTTGGTGCAGCGCGGATGCGTCAGGACTTTTCCAAGCTCGGTGAAGATCGCCGCCGAGCGCTTCTCGGTCTCGCCAATGTTCGCAAAACTCTCGGGCGAAGCCAGCGCAGGGGTCGTCGTCTCCGAGGCCGCGTAGGCCGCGCACAGGCTGCTCGCGAGCGCCGCGATCACGGCAATTGTCTTGAATGGTCCGTCGGAGATCATGGCTCGTGTGCCCCCAGGCATGCTTACTTGGTGGCGATGAGATACCGGGTTGAATCGGCGAGGATCACGTCGCGCACCGCCTCGTGATATTTGATGTAGCCGGTGCAGCGGCAGAGATGACCGTCGAGCGCATCCGCGATGGTCTGCTCCAGCGCCTCGCGCGGCACGGGGTTGCGCGACAGACGTTCGAGCAGCACCTGACCTTCGTTGAGGAAGCCGGCGGTGCAGTAGCCGCATTGGAAGGCGAAGTGCTCGATGAAGGCCTTTTGCAGCACCGAGAGCTCGCCGTCTTTTGCATGCCCCTCGACGGTGCGGATCGACTTGCCGTGAAAGTCCACGGCGGGCGCGACGCAGGTCGGGCTGGTGTAGCTGGTGCCGTCGGGCACGTCGACGATGATGGCGCAACTTAGGCATTGCGCGGCGCCGCAGCCGAACTTGGTGCCGGTCATTCCGAGCTTTTCGCGCAGAAAATCGTTCATCGAGAGGTCGTCGCGGACGTCCATCGGACCGTGCTTGCGGCCGTTGATGGTGAGGCTGAGGGTCGTCACGCGAGCACTCCCTTCAGGAGGTTTGATGTGACCGGCAGCGCGCGGAAGCGATGACCGGTGGCATCGAAGATGGCGTTGATCAACGCGGGAACGATCGGGACCATCACGACTTCAGCCATGCCCTTGGGTGGCTCGTCCGGCGTCAGCGGCTTCAGCATCTCGATCTCGAGATCGCGCAACGGCAGATCCGAGCCGCGTGCGACCAGGTAGCGCCCGAGATTCCATTCGCCGTTGCCCGGTCCGCCTTCGAACGGCGGCAGCGTTTCCAAAAGCGCGTAGCCGACGCCCATGGCGAAGCCGCCTTGGGACTGGCCCATCACCACCTCCGGCACCAGCGCGGTGCCGCATTCGAGCACGCTATAAGCCTTGGCGATGCGCAATGTGCCCGTGGCGCGCTCGATCTCGACGCGGACCAGCGCGCCGCACATGGAGGTGTAGGCGGTGCCGATCCGGTTGTTGTCGGTCGGGGGAAACTTGACGCTGCTGCGGTTGATCCGTTCGAACCTGCCGTTGCCGCGGCGGATCGCAAGCGCGTCGATCTCGGCGCGGTATTGCTCGCCGAATAGCGGAAAACGTGCGCGCGACCAGGCCCAGCGCGAAAAGCTGTGGGCGATCGCACCGGTGACGAAGCCGCGCGCATGGGCCGTTGCCGCGAGCACGGGAAGTGCCAGCGGCTCGAGACCGGGCATCACGAGCTGGCCGTTTTGCCAGGTCGCGCTCGCCGATTGCTTCGCGCGTGGGTCTGTCTTCTCGATGCGCCACAATTCCAGCGCCGCGGGCCACAGGCCGAAGCGGAAGATGATTCGGGCGGCCTCCGCGGAGGAGTGGGTGCCGACATGGGCGCCGACCGAAGCTGATGTCGCCGAGCTGATCCTGGGCACCCAGAGCGGATTTCTCTGCGCCGCGTCCTGGGTCTTTTGATCGATCGTGTAGGGATCGCCTGAGGTGACGAGACCAAGGATTTCATAGCCATCGACCCGGGCAATCGAGACGTCGTCGGCGATGGCGCCGAGATGGGCCCCGACGCGGTTGGCGAGCGCCGTGCCGATGCCGTTGCCCATCTCGACATGATCGCAGAAGATGGCGATCCTGCCGTCGGGTCCGAGCTCGACGCGGCCGAGCGAGCAGTCCGCGCCGGCGCCGTAGTCCTTGGTCACGCAGGCAACGCCGGTGCCGACTAGGCGGTCCGAGGAGGCTTGCTTGAACTGCGCGCGCTGCTGCCAGATCGGATGCTTTTCCAGTCTGTCGAGGATTTCGGGCGTGCGCACCGAGACGATGTAGGGATTGCCGGTCATCGTCCGGCCGTTCTGCTGGAGTGCATTGCGCCTGCGGAATTCGATCGGATCAAGCTTGAGCTCGCCCGCCGCCTCGTCGATCAGCGTTTCGATCGCGGTCAGCGTCTGCAGCGCGCCGTAGCCGCGCATCGAGCCCGCGGTCACGCCGCGCGAATGCAGCGCGACCGTGGTGACGTCGACCTTCGGGATGTCGTAGATGCCGATCGCCGCCGTGGCGGCGACGGTCGCAACGTTGGCGGAGAAATTGGCCTGGCCGCCGCCATCGAGCACGTGGTCGGCAGCGAAGGCCTTGATGATGCCGGTGGCACGGTCGATGCCGATGCGCGAGCGCATCTTGATCGGGTGGCGCTTGATGCCGCCCTGGAATTGCTGGTAGCGGTCATGGGCAAGCCGCACCGGTTTTCCGGGAAAGCAGATCGCCGCCAGCGCCACGTAAAGGATGAACGGCGTGTGATCGCGGCCGCCGAAGCCGCCGCCGACATGGGCGAACTGCGCGTTGATGTGGGTGGGCTTGTAGGGCGCAGCGGCCTTGGCCAACAGAAACGCGAGCGAATCCGCCGCCTCGTAGGGCGACTGCACACCGAGCACCAGCTCGAGATTGCCGCCCGTGCCGGAGTACCAGGCGAGCCCGCATTCGGGCTCCAGGAACATCGGATCGACCGACTGCGTCTCGAACTCGCGGTCGAGCACCAGCAGCGAGGAATTGTCCGCGGCAAGCTCGGCGCGGATCTGCTCGCCATATTTCGCGGCCCTGGCGTAGTCGGCCGGAATTTCCTTCGCGAGCGGCGACCACACCGGAAGTGCTGCGTTCTGCAGCTTCCTGGGCGAGACCCAGCCGGCCTGGAGCGGCGAATAGACGTCCGGCTTCTCGGGGGAGGGACCTGCCACGCGCGTGAAGCGATAGGAGCCGTAGTCGGGCGCCATCACTGGTCCGGTCTCCTCGCCGAATTTGACGAAGGTGCCGTCGCGCAAGGCAAGGCGGGCCTGGTCGAAGCTATCGAACGTCTCGAAGATCAGGAGCGCCACCGGCTGTCCCAGATAGAGCGGCGTCTTGCCGGGCGGGCAGAACAGGTCGCCGGCATAGAACTCCGGCGCCTGCGTGCCGATACGGTCGAGATCGGCCGCGGTGACGACGACCGAGGGCTTCAGCGCGCCTTTGAGGCGGGCCAGGTCCATGCCGGTGTAGACATGCGTGGCGTCATTGGCGCGCACCAGGATCGCGTGCGAGGTGGTCTGTGGCCAGCCCGGCAGATCATTGGCGCGGAAGTCGGACGCGTAAAGCTTTGCGCCGGTCACCTTGGCTACGCCGTCAACGCGGCCGGCGCCCTTTGTTGCGGGATTGTACTTGCCGCGTCCGGGCAGCGTCTCATGGGCCGCGAAGGGAGCTCCCGCCGCCGAAGCAAGATGCGACAGGCTGACCGAAATGCCGCCTGCCGTCATCCACTTCACGAACGCGCGTCGCGAAGGCCGCATGAGCTGATCCTTGTGCAAGATTTTGGGGGCGCCGCGATGCTGACGGCATCGAGGCCCGGACGATACGCGGCAACGCTAGCGTGAAGCTGTCATGATTCGTCATCCGACGATAGAAAGGCCTTACCAACTCGTGAACGCGGCCGCGGTGATGCAGCCGCTCTCGTGTCCCTGTCATCCGGACGCTATTTGAGATCGGCGATCGTGGCAGGACCAGATCCCGGCGTAATCAACGTCGGCCATTGCTTGGAACCGAACGGAACCAGCGGCGGCAGGAACGGCGTCATGCCGCGCTTGGCCGTCTCCGCGATGATGGCGGCGCGCGCGTCGCCTCCCATCAACTCGTAGTCCATCAGGTGATAATTGCCGAAGAACAGCGCGCCGACCGAGCGATCGGCGATGATGCGCGTCAGCGATTCCAGCATGTCGGTCGGAGTCGTGGTGAACGAAACCGTTTCGATCAGCAGCAGGCGCGAATTGATGGCATCGGGGCCGAAGAATTGCGCGAGCACGCTGAAGATGACGTTGTTCTGCCGCGCCACGTAGATCGTGTTGCTGGCGGCATAGGTCTTCTCCCAGTCCGGGCCGAGCTGCGTCTTCCAATCCGCCAGCACGCCCATCCAGTGCGCGACCTGGGTCTGGGCCGCCCAAGCGACGTTCTTTGCGAGGAAGGGCGCCTGCTTCTTGCCGAAGGCCTCGAGCCTTGCGAAGGGGACGACGCCGCCGGCGATGCATTCGTCCATGAAGGCCAGGTTGTTTTGCAGGATGGTACGATTGTTGTCGCGCCAATCGGCCTGCATCGGCGTTGCGTCGAGGGCCTCGAGCGCCGACTGCATCCGGCTGCGATAGGCCATCATCGAGCCGCGCCACGATTTGTTGTCGGGATTGTCGAGATAGGGGCCGACGACCTCGGCCAGCGCCATGGTGCTATGGCCGACCGACTTCAGCAGCTGGTACACGACCGGCACCTGGGGCGCGTCGAGCGGCGGCTGGCCCGGCCGGTACAGGATCAGACGTCCGCCGGCGCCGGAGAACAGGCCGAGGATCACCGGGTGCTTTTCGAGAATGTTCTTCTGGAACACCTTTGCAGCATCGCCATAGAGCTCGAACATGCCGGTGTTCAGCGCGAGCACATCCTTCGTTGCGATGTCGGCAGGCGCGGCCGTGCTCTTGCCGGAGATGGGCGCCATGTAGTCGGGAAGCGTCTGGGCCGCGGCAACGCCGCCACAGGCCAGCAGCATCGTGGCGGCCGCCGCAAGGCGAAATCGATGTTTCATGGGGGTTCCTCGGATGTTTCCAGGAGGCGTTGTATCGGCGCGTGCCGGCTCGGCGGGCGTGCAGGTATTTCTGGCGCAAAATTGCTAACGATTTGGCCGAGCTGACCAAACCCGGGCCCGGCCGGGCTTCCCCTGGCCGTCCGCATGGCCTATTACGCCGCAACGCAAAAATTCCCCGAAAAGACCCCATGATCCGCCTCGACAACGTCAGCAAGCAAGCCGGCCACCAGATCCTGTTCATCGAAGCTTCGGCCGCCCTCAACAAGGGCGAGAAGATCGGCCTTGTCGGCCCAAACGGCGCCGGCAAGACCACGCTATTCCGGATGATTGCCGGCGAGGAACTGCCCGACGAAGGGCAGGTCTCGACCGATCGCGGCATCACCATCGGCTATTTCAACCAGGATGTCGGCGAGATGAGCGGCCGCAGCGCCGTGGCCGAGGTCATGGACGGCGCGGGGCCAGTCAGCACGGTGGCGGCCGAGCTGCGCGAGCTCGAGACCGCGATGGCCGATCCCGACCGAGCCGACGAGATGGACGAGATCATCGCGCGCTATGGCGAGGTGCAGCACGCCTTCGAGGAGCTCGACGGCTATGCGCTCGACGGCCGGGCGCGCGAGGCGCTGTCCGGCCTCGGTTTCAGCCAGGAGATGATGGACAGCGATGTCGGCAAGCTCTCCGGCGGCTGGAAGATGCGCGTGGCGCTGGCGCGCATTCTGCTGATGCGGCCCGACGTCATGCTGCTCGACGAGCCGAGCAACCATCTCGATCTGGAAAGCCTGATCTGGCTGGAAAAATTCCTGCACGACTACGAAGGCACGCTGCTGATGACCTCGCATGATCGCGAGTTCATCAACCGCGTGATCTCCAAGGTGGTCGAAATCGATTCCGGCTCGCTCACCACTTATACCGGCGATTACGAATTCTACGAGCAGCAGCGTGCGCTGAACGAGAAGCAGCAGCAGGCGCAGTTCGAGCGCCAGCAGGCGATGCTCGCCAAGGAAATCAAGTTCATCGAACGCTTCAAGGCGCGCGCCTCGCATGCCGCGCAAGTGCAGAGCCGGGTCAAGAAGCTCGACAAGATCGAGCGGGTCGAGCCGCCGCGCCGTCGCCAGACCGTTGCGTTCGACTTTCTCCCGGCGCCGCGCTCGGGCGAGGACGTGGTTGCCCTGAAGAAGGTCTTCAAGGGCTATGGAGCCAAGCGGATCTATGACGGGCTCGACTTCATGATCCGCCGCCGCGAGCGCTGGTGCGTGATGGGCGTCAACGGCGCCGGCAAGTCGACGCTGCTCAAGCTGGTCGCCGGCGCGAGCGAGCCCGATGAGGGCACAGTGGCGGTCGGCGGCAGCGTCAAGATGGGCTATTTCGCCCAGCACGCGATGGATTTGCTCGACGGCGAGCAGACGGTGTTTGAGTCACTCGAATACGCGTTTCCGACCGCGGGGCAGGGCTCTCTGCGCGCGCTTGCCGGCTGCTTCGGCTTCTCAGGCGACGACGTCGAGAAGCGCTGCCGCGTGCTCTCGGGCGGCGAGAAGGCGCGGCTGGTGATGGCCAAGATGCTGTTCGATCCGCCGAATTTCCTGGTGCTGGACGAGCCGACCAACCATCTCGACCTCGCCACCAAGGAGATGCTGATTACGGCGCTGTCGGATTTCGAGGGCACCATGCTGTTCGTCTCGCATGACCGGCATTTTCTCAGCGTCCTGTCGAACCGTGTGCTCGAGCTGACGCCGGAAGGCATCCACCAGTTTGGCGGCGGCTACACCGAATACGTCGCGCGCACGGGACAGGAAGCGCCGGGGTTGCGGAGCTAGCATTCCGCGTCGCCCTTGACGCGTTGACATCTGTCGCTACGCTTCCTCGAAAAAGGGAGCGAAACATCGATGAAGCAGCTCAGGATCGGCGACATCACCATCGATGCGGTGATCGAGCGGGAAGGGCCGTGGCGGCGGCCGCAGGATTTCTTCCCGGCCTATGACGAGGGTGTGTTCAAACGCCATCTGCCGACGATGGAGCCGGAGGTGTTCGACGCCGCCCGCGGCATGATCGTCATTACCTACCAAACCTTTGTGGTGCGCACGCCGCGCTACACCATCCTGGTCGACACCTGCACCGGCGAGGACAAGGGGCATCCGCCGCCATTCGATTTTCCCGGCAAGGAGCGCTGGCGCAACGAGTTGTTCGCGCTCGGGATCGGCTTCGAGCAGATCGACTACGTCTTCTGCACCCATCTGCACGTCGACCACACCGGCTGGAATACGAGCTTGCGCGACGGTCGTTGGGTGCCGACATTTCCGAACGCAAAATACGTCTTCCACAAAGGCGAGTACGCGGCTTGGGAAGCCGAGCACGCCAAGGGCAACAACCCGCCTGGCACCGTCTTTCGCGACAATTGCCTGCCGATCGTTGAGGCCGGGCAGGCGCTGCTGGTGGACGACGACTACGCGCTCGACGACACCGTCACGCTGACGCCGACGCCGGGGCATTCGCCCTGTCATTGCTGCGTGAATATTTTTTCGAAGGGGCAACGCGCGGTCGTCGCCGGCGACCTCATGCATCACCAGATCCAGTGCCGCGAGCCGGACTGGTCGGCGAGGCCGGATTGGGACTGCAAACAGTCGGCGGTGTCGCGGCGAAAGTTCTTTGCCTCTGTGGCCGACACCGACACGCTGATCCTGCCGATCCATTTTCCGGCGCCGACCGTCGGACTAATCAAGCCGCTCGGCGCCGCCTTTGACTACCGCTTCAAGCGGGACTAGGGCAATCTCGCTTCGGGCGATCTAATAAGTGTAGAACATCCGCTGGATCTCCTTGGTGTCGGTCGTCCTGGTCAGCGCCAGCATCAGCAAAATGCGCGCCTTTTGAGGATTGAGCGTATCCGAGACGACGAAGTCGTGTTCGTCGTCCTTGGCCTCCCCATTGCGTGCGACTATGCCGTTCCCGACACGGCTGCTGCGAACGATCACGACATCCTTCTTGCGGGCCTCGTCGAGAGCCGGCTCAACCGCGGGCCGAGCCAAGCTGCCGTCACCCACGCCGGCATGCACGATCCCCTTGGCTCCGGCGGCAACAAAAGCGTCGATCGCCACCCGGTTCATGTTGGCGTAGCCGTAGACGATGTCGACTTGCGGCAGGGCATCGAGGTTAGAAACGTCAAATTCGGAGTCCGCCGTGTGCCGTCGCGTCGATTGACGATAGAAGTACGGTTTGTTGCCCTGTATGTAGCCGAGGAAGCCGAGTTCCGGCGTGCGGAAGGTGTCTGCCGTCGAGGTGTTGTTTTTGGTGACCTCGCGAGCCGCGTTGATCTGATCATTAAGGGCGACGAGCACGCCCTTGCCGACGGCCTCTTCACTGCCTGCCAGGATCACCGCATTGTAGAGGTTGATCGGCCCATCCGCGCTGATCGCTGTCGAGGGCCGCATCGCGCCGACGATGACGACAGGCTTCTTGCTCTTGACGACAAGGTCTAGAAAATAGCCGGTTTCCTCGATCGTGTCGGTCCCGTGCGTGATCACGATCCCGTCCACGTCGTCCTGCGCGAGAAGCGCGTTGACGCGCTTTGCAAGCTTGAGCCAGTAGTCATTGTTCATGTTCTCGCTGGCGATCTGAAAAACCTGCTCACCCTTTACGTTAGCCACCGTCTTCAGTTCGGGGACGGCGTTCAGGAGGGTCTCTATGCCCACCGTAGCTGCGGTGTAGCCGACCACGGTGGTGCTGCTCGCCCCGGTGCCGGCGATCGTGCCACCGGTTGCCAGAACCATGACGTTGGGCAGATCGGGACCCCTTGCGTTCGCGACGCCAAGACTGATGAGCAGCACGAAGAGCAAGCTCATTGTCGCCACGATCTGATTACGCACTCGAAGTTGCCACATCTTGACGTCCCTTTCCTGGAAAGCATGCGTTCCTTGCCGCAGGGAAACACACATGCGGATGCCCGGGACAAGCCCCGGGCATGACGACTGCGTTGAACAATCGTTCGCTGACGGGCCGTGAACGTGCAGCGATTACGCGCCCATCTCGCACTTCTTCATGAAGCTGTTTTTCGCGGCGCCGGCGAGCGGCTTGCCATCGGCGCTCACAGCCTTGGGCGCGCAGGCGTCTTCCTTGCACTTCTTCAGGAACGACGTCTTGGCGGCGCCGGCCAGCGGCTTGCCGTCCTTGCCGACCGCCTTGCTCGCGCAGGTGTCTTCGGCGAAGGCCGAGCCGGCCGCGAAAGTGGCGACGATCGCAGCGAGGAAAATCCGCTTCATCATGAGTGTCTCCCTAAACCAGAAATGGCATGCGGATTGGAGACGGGAATCGTGGCGCAATCAAGCACGATCGACGTCGGCCCCGACCGCCATCGCCGATTTTTGTTGGTCCGGACCTCAGATCCCTCGTGCGAGCAGCGTCTTGAAGTCGGCCCGCGCGCGCTGCGCCTCGGTCCGCGCGACATCGGAGGCGTCGCCAAGGCCGAAATAGCCATGGATCAGGCTGGCGCCCTCGTGGTGCTTCACTCGCACGCCGGCTGCTTCCAGCGCCCGCACGTAGGCGGCGCCTTCGTCGCGCAGCGGATCGAACCAGGCGGTGGTCACGATCGCGGGTGCGACGCCGGCGAGCGAGGGGGCGCGTAGCGGCGAGACGCGCCAGTCCTTCGCGTGGGTGGGATCGGCGAGATAGTGACCGGTGAACCATTCCATCACCGCGCGCGAGAGGAAATAGCCCTCGGCATTCTCTGCGCGCGAGGGATAGCGCGCATTCTCCCGTGCCTCGGCATATCCGCCGACGACATCGGTCACGGGATAGACCAGCAATTGCGCGGCGAGCTTGATGCCCGCATCGCGGCAGGCAATCGCGGTGGCCGCAGCGAGATTGCCGCCGGCGCTGTCACCGGCGACGCCGAGCCGCTTCGCCTCGCCGCCAAATTCCGCGACGCGGTTGAAGACGTCGCTGACCGCGGCAAAGGCATCCTCGAACGCGCCGGGAAAGCGCGTCTCCGGCGGTCGGCGGTAATCGACGGAAATGACCACTGCGCCGGTCTCGATCGCGAGCCATCGCGCCTGCCGGTCGTGGGTCTCGAGGTCGCCCGCAACCCAGCCGCCGCCGTGGAAGAACACCACGGTCGGCGCGGGATCGGTGCCGATCCTGTAGAGGCGCGCATCGAGCGGGGCGGCGCCGCCTTGGACCTTGATGTCCTGCACGGTATCGACGGGCGGCGGCGGTATGGCGGCACGCGAGGCAGCGAGTTCGCGCAAGGATTCGCGGGCACTCTGCGGCGTCATGACCGTGGGATCGCGCATTGGCAGCAGTGGGATGATCTGGGCGATGACGGGATCGAGCGGTGCAGCCATGGGAGGTCCTCGCAGGTGTGGCGGGTCCACGCCGGGGTTCTTGGTCTTGCTTGCGCGTTAGCATAGATTTTGACAGCCGCCTCGGCAACCGGGGCGGCCGGTCGTGTCAGTAGCGCGTGATCTGTCGCCTGTTTGTAGCTCGTGAAGTGTCGTGTTTTTGGTGCCCCGGAACAAAGGGGGCACGATGGGCACGGCATCCATTCACGAGGGTGTACGACGGATGCGGTTTTCGAGTTTATTGGATCGGACGGAGGCGAAAGAGCTGACGCAGGCTGCGGCCTCCGAGCTTCTCGGGATCAACGTGCGGACATTTCAACGTTGGGCGGGAACGCTTTGAAGCGGAGGGCGACGACGGGCTGGTCGACCTGCGTATGGGCCGACGATCGCCGCGACGGGCGCCGGAGGAAGAGCTGGAGCGGATGCTCGGGCTGTTCCGGGACAAGTACGCGGATTTCACGGTGAAGCACTTCCATGAACAGCTGCAAAAGCGGCATGGCTATGTGCTTGGCTACACGGTGACGAAGCTGGCCTTGCATGCGGCGGGCCTGGTGCGGAAGGCGCCGAAGCGTTCGGCGCACCGCAAGAAGCGTCCACGCCGGCCGCTTCCGGGGATGCTGCTGCACCAGGACGGATCGCGCCATCCCTGGATCGAAGGTCTGCCGGCGATGGACCTGATCGTCACGCTGGACGATGCGACGAGCGAGATCTACTCGATGCTGCTGGTCGAGGAAGAAGGGACGGCATCGACGTTCCAGGCCCTGGGCGAGGTGATCGGCGAGCATGGCCTGTTCTGCGCGCTCTACACCGATCGCGGCAGCCATTATTTCTACACCCCGAAGGCTGGCGAGAAGGTCTCGAAGACGCAACAAACCCAGGTGGGACGGGCCTTATCGCATCTCGGGATCGAGCATATCGCAGCGTATTCGCCGCAGGCGCGCGGGCGCTCCGAGCGAATGTTTGGCACGCTGCAGGGCCGGTTGCCGAAGGACCTGCGGCTCGCCGGG
>NZ_JADPKQ010000140.1:0-605 GCF_023074015.1 Bradyrhizobium sp. 142 | reverse complement strand
TCTTGACGAGCCAATGCTTCGATCTCGCTGGAGAGGTCCTCAATGCGCGCGTCCAGTCGGCGCCAGTCTCCTGCCAGGTCCTCGATGATGCGCAACATGCGAGGCGCGAGGACATCGGTGCGCGTCGCAAGGATACCCGGCAACTCGGACCGCAGCGAACGCAGGCCTTGCCGCACGGCGATGCCCCGCTCCAGCAGGAACGCACGGATCTGATTGATGACGCCGGTACGCTGACCGACCAATCGCTCGCGCACGCGGTGCAGCGCCTGCAGGTCGAGCTGGTCGGCGGTCTTGGTCGCGACGAACTTCATGGTCGGGCGTTGGACAGCCTCGGCGATGGCTTCCGCATCACGGAAGTCATTCTTCTGTCCCTTCGAATAGGGGCGCACGTATTTCGCGGGCATCAGTCGGGCGTCGTGGCCGAGCATTTGGAGCTTGCGACTGAGATGATGCGCGCCGACGCAGGCCTCCATACCGATTAAGCACGCTGGCAGGTTGGCGAGCCGTGCTTCTACCTGGCCGCGTGACCACTTCTGCCGCAGCACGATTGCGCCGCGCTGATCGTGGCCCACGATGTGGAACGAGTTCTTGCCGATATCGATGCC
>NZ_JADPKQ010000537.1:0-31837 GCF_023074015.1 Bradyrhizobium sp. 142 | reverse complement strand
CTGCGGTTGTCCACCGCGAAGCGTCCGAACTCGATCAGCCGGGTCTTCTCAGGATGCAGCGACAGTGCAAACTCCCTGAGCCGCTCGCGCAGTGCTTCGAGGAAGTGCCGGGCCTCATCCTCGGACTCGAAGCCGACAATGAAGTCGTCGGCATAGCGCACGATGATCATGTCGCCTTCGACGTTGCTTACCGCCTCGGCCTCTGCGAGTTTCTGTCTTTCGCGGCTCAATAGCCACCCCACAGCATCGTTGTGTACGCTTCGCTGCCGCCGTCGCCGACGACACCGCAACACTCACTACCGGGCGCCCGCTACGGCTTACCCGGACCGGACTTCCACCGGTTGGACCGCGCCAGCTTGCCTGGCGCACAAGCAATCCAGAAATGCCTCTGTGGAAGCGGTCTGGATTGCTTCGTCGCAAGAGCTCCTCGCAATGACGGCGGAGAGGGCGTAACCCTATTCCAAACTCTCCACCTTCCGCAGGCTCGGGAACAGCTTCATCCAGAGCAGCGCCACCGCGACGGTAGCGACGCCGCCGAGCACGGCGGCGGGCATGGCGCCGAGCAGCGCGGCCGCGACCCCGCTTTCGAACTGGCCAAGCTGGTTCGAGGCGTTGATGAAGAGGAAGTTGACCGCACCGACGCGGCCGCGCATCTCGTCGGGTGTCGAGAGCTGCACCAGCGAGAAACGGATCACGACGCTGATCGTATCGGCGGCACCGAGGATGGCGAGCGAGAGCACCGACAGCCACATCCAGGACGACAGCGCAAACACGATTGTGGCAACCCCGAACACGATCACGGCCTGGAACATGCGCAAGCCGACATGCCGCGAAATGGCGTGACGCGCCAGCACCATGGTCATCGCCAGCGCGCCGACGGCCGGCGCAGCGCGCAGGATGCCGAGCCCCATCGGACCAGCCTGGAGGATGTCGCGGGCATAGATCGGCAACAGCGCGGTGACGCCGCCGAACAGCACCGCGAACAAATCGAGCGAGATGGTGCCGAGGATCGCCGGATTGCCGCGGATGAAGCGAACGCCGGCAAAGATATTGTCCGCGTCCACCATACCCTTGGCGACGGCCTGCGGGCGCGGCCGGATGAAACCGGTCAGGATCATCCCAACAATCCAGAACAGCACCATCGCGGCGTAGGCCAGATGCGGCGCGACCGCATAGGCGATGCCGCCGAGCGCCGGCCCGGTGATGGTCGCAACCTGCGCCGCGCCGCTCGCGACGGCGGTTGCACGCTGGAGCGAGCCTTGCGGCGCGATCAGCGGCAGCAGCGCCGCGGTGGTCGGGCTTTCGAAAGCTCCGGCAATGCCGAGCACGAAGCTCGCCACGAAAATCTGCACCTCGCCGACCGCGCCCAGATAGGTGGTGACGGCGAGATAGAGCGCGGTTGCGGCATTCGCGAGCTGGCAGAGCTGGACGACGCGCTTGCGTTCATAGCGGTCGGCGGCGTGGCCGGCGACGAACACCAGCAGCGCGGTGGGCAGGAACTGCACCAGGCCAACCATGCCGAGGTCGAAGGCCGAGCCGGTGAGCTCGTAGATCTGCCAGCCGATCGCGACCGCCGCGATCTGGCTGGAAAAGCGCGACAGGTTGCACGAAAGCAGGAAGAACAGGAAGGCGCGGTGGGCGAGGAGCACGCGGGCGCTGACCGGCGGATTCGCTGAAACTGGCTGCTCTGGCATTGCCTCGTTGGTCACGCGCGGACCATCCGCCTCCTGATGTCAATGCGCCCCGCGTGGCCGAGACGGGGCTGCTTGTCAACAGCATGACGTTTCCCTGCTTTCCCGGCATTGCGTTTGCAACGCACGCGCGGCCATAATCATTGAGGGTTTGGGGACATCATGCTGCGCCTGCAATCGGCACTCGGCATTTTCGCATTGCTACTGATCGCCTGGGCGCTGGCTGAGAATCGCCGCAAGGTCTCGGCCCGTCAGGCCGCGATCGGTCTTGTCGTCACCTTCGTCACCGCGCTCGTCCTCTTGAAACTGCCCGTCGTCGCGCATGCCTTCGGTGCCATCAATGATGCGGTCGGCGCGATCTCCGCGGCCTCGCGCGCTGGCTCCTCTTTCGTGTTCGGCTACATCGGCGGCGGCGCCCTGCCTTTCGAATTGAAGGCGCCGGGCGCCGATTTCATCCTGGCGTTCCAGGCGCTGCCGATCGTGCTGGTGATGAGCGTGCTGACGACGCTGCTGTTCTACTGGCGGGTGCTGCCGCCGGTCGTGCGCGGCATGGCCTGGCTGCTCGAACGCACGCTCGGGGTCGGCGGCGCGGTCGGGCTGTCGACCGCCGCCAATATTTTTCTCGGCATGGTTGAGGCGCCGCTGTTCATCCGGCCATATCTGGCGCAGATGACGCGCAGCGAGCTGTTCCTGGTGATGACCGGCGGCATGGCCGGCATCGCCGGCACGGTGCTGGTGCTCTATGCGACGCTGCTGGCGCCCCTGATTCCAGATGCTGCCGCGCATTTCGTCATCGCCTCGGTGCTGGGCGCGCCGGCCGCAATTCTCGTCAGCCTGATCATGGTGCCGGAAACTTCAGACAAGCGTACCGGCGGCGCGTTGGAAGATCCCGAAATGAACGTCTCCAGCACGATGGATGCGATCGTGAAAGGGACCAGCTCAGGAATCGAGCTGCTGATCAACATCGTCGCCATGCTGCTGGTGCTGGTGGCGCTGGTCTATCTCGTCAACGCCGTCCTCGGCCTGCTGCCGAATATCGGTGGCACTGCGATCTCATTGCAGCGTCTGCTTGGCCTCGTGATGGCGCCGGTGTGCTGGCTGATGGGTTTGCCCTGGGATCAGGCGGTGACGGCGGGCAGCCTGATGGGCACCAAGACCGTGCTCAACGAACTGATCGCCTATGTCGACCTGTCGAAACTCGGACCGGACGCGCTCGATGCGCGCTCGCGGCTGATCATGCTCTATGCGATGTGCGGCTTCGCCAATTTCGCCAGCCTCGGCATCATGATCGGCGGCTTAGGGGTGATGGCGCCGGAACGGCGCGAGGAAATCAACGCGCTCGGGCTGAAGTCGATCGTGTCGGGCACGCTGACGACGTGTTTGATGGGGGCGATCGTGGGGGTGTTGGCGTAGGCACCAGTAGCCCGGATGGAGCGAAGCGCAAATCCGGGAAGACCGCCTGCAACGGACGCACTCTCCCGGATTTCGCTGCGCTCCATCCGGGCTACAAGTAACTCGTCATTGCGAGCGAAGCGGAGCAATCCAAAAATGCATCTGCAGAAGCAGTCTGGATTGCTTCGTCGCTAAGGGCTCCTCGCAATGACGACGGAGAGAGTCTTGCCCTTACGCCGTTAACTCCACCGTCTTGAACTCCGCCGGCAAAATCACCTCCAGCAGTTCGACATCGTCCGAATAATCCAGGATCATGTGCTTGATCTTCGGCGGCTGGGTCCAGGCGCTGCCTTCTTTCATCAGTGTCTCGCCCTGCCCGTCCATGTAGGTCTTCACCCATCCCTTGAGCACGTAGACCATCTGGAAATCGACGGCATGGAAGTGCAGCTTTGAGACTTCCGCCGGATTGCACGGGCCCTGCAGCCGGATCACATGCGCCCGCGCGAGGCCGTGGGTCGCGTCGGCAATGCCGAGGTCGCGATATTTGGCGTACGTGCGCAGGCCGTCGGCCTTGAAGTCTTCCTCGCGGTGATGGCTGATCGCGATGCGCTGCTTGCGCCGCGCGGTTTTCTTCGGTGAGACGCCGCGAGCCTTTGCCTTCACCGCTTTGCGTGCCGATGATCGCGCCGCGGCCTTGGTGCCACTCCGCTTCTTCACTGCGGCCTGTGCCGCGCTGCGCGATTTTGCCTTCTTGGCCGATTTTGCCTTCTTGGACATGGGCCGCCTCCCGTTGTTGTTATGCGGAGAGGCTAGCACAGAAACGAGTTTGGTAGAGGTGGGTTAGCCGAAGGCGTAACCCACCTCTTTCGCGTCCGCGGAGAGAAACAGTGGTGGGTTACGCTTCGCTAACCCACCCTACAGAACCTCGCCGTCAATGCAGCCTGAACACGCCGTCCACCGAGCGCAGCTCCGCGGGCTTGATCAGCTTGGAATGCGCCACCGTGACCGAATGGAGCGGACCGTCGAGCTCTTGCTGCCAGAACGCCAAAAAATCCTTCAGCGCCGGAAATTTCGGAAACATGTCGTAGTTCTGCCAGACGTAAGTCTGAAGCAGCGATGGATGATCCGGCATCCGATAGAGAATTTGCGCCGTCGTCAGTCCATAACCCAGCACCTGTTTCCGGAAATCGTCGGAAACGGCCCCACTCCGCAAGCCCATGCCAACCTCCTTTACAGGAGCGCATTCAAGGGTGGCTTTCCGGTACGCTGCTTACGAGCCACCCGGTGGAGATGCGCTCACATGAGAGAAATGTGACGCAAACTGATAATCCATCTCAAGCCCAAAAGTTTAACAAGTTGTTGAAATTCAATGCGTTAGCAGCAGATGCGGCTCCGTGCTAGTACGGACCCCAAGGACGGGCCAAGTCCGGTTAACGATGGTAAAGAATTCTGGCAGGCGGCGCTTCCGAGTGCTGATTTTTCTGCTAGAAGCCCTTGCCCCCGCAAAAATCCTGGCCTATTTCAGCTGCACCCCACTAGCACTCGCGGGGTTCGACTGCTAACAATCTGAAATCATCAACCCAAGCAATAGCTTAGGAGGACTGCATGAAATTCCGTCCGCTTCACGACCGCGTCGTGGTCAAGCGCATCGACGCAGAAGAGAAGACCGCTGGCGGCATCATCATTCCCGACACTGCCAAGGAAAAGCCGTCCCAGGGCGAAGTCATCGCCGTCGGCCCCGGCGGCCGCGACGAGGCCGGCAAGCTGATCCCGATCGACCTGAAGGTCGGCGACCGCGTGCTGTTCGGCAAGTGGTCCGGCACCGAAGTCAAGATCGACGGCCAGGACCTGCTGATCATGAAGGAGAGCGACGTCATGGGCGTTCTCGAGGTCAGCGAGTCCAAGAAGAAGGCGGCCTAACAGCCCCCTCTCCCACCCAGATCAACACCTAAGGAAAAATCCAGATGGCAGCTAAAGAAGTCAAATTCTCCGTCGACGCACGCGACCGCATGCTGCGCGGCGTCGACATCCTCGCCAACGCGGTCAAGGTGACGCTGGGCCCCAAGGGCCGCAACGTCGTGCTCGACAAGTCGTTCGGCGCACCCCGCATCACCAAGGACGGCGTCACCGTCGCCAAGGAGATCGAGCTCGAGGACAAGTTCGAGAACATGGGCGCCCAGATGGTGCGCGAAGTCGCCTCCAAGTCCGCTGACGCGGCCGGCGACGGCACCACCACCGCCACCGTTCTGGCGGCTGCGATCGTTCGTGAAGGCGCCAAGTCGGTTGCCGCCGGCATGAACCCGATGGACCTCAAGCGCGGCATCGACCTCGCGGTCGAAGCTGTGGTTGCGGACCTTCAGAAGAACTCGAAGAAGGTCACTTCGAACGACGAGATCGCCCAGGTCGGCACCATCTCGGCCAACGGCGACGCCGAGATCGGCAAGTTCCTCTCCGACGCCATGAAGAAGGTCGGCAACGAGGGTGTCATCACCGTCGAGGAAGCCAAGTCGCTCGAGACCGAGCTCGACGTCGTCGAGGGCATGCAGTTCGACCGCGGCTACATCTCGCCCTACTTCGTCACCAACGCCGACAAGATGCGCGTTGAGATGGACGATGCCTACATCCTCATCAACGAGAAGAAGCTCTCCTCGCTGAACGAGCTGCTGCCGCTGCTCGAGGCCGTGGTGCAGACCGGCAAGCCGCTGATTATCGTCGCCGAGGACGTCGAAGGCGAAGCCCTCGCCACCCTCGTCGTCAACCGCCTGCGCGGCGGCCTGAAGGTCGCGGCCGTCAAGGCTCCGGGCTTCGGCGATCGCCGCAAGGCCATGCTGCAGGACATCGCGATCCTGACCGGCGGCCAGGCGATCTCGGAAGATCTCGGCATCAAGCTCGAGAACGTCACGCTCAACATGCTCGGTCGCGCCAAGAAGGTGATGATCGACAAGGAGAACACCACGATCGTCAACGGCGCCGGCAAGAAGGCCGACATCGAGGCGCGCGTGTCGCAGATCAAGGCGCAGATCGAGGAGACCACCTCGGACTACGACCGTGAGAAGCTCCAGGAGCGTCTCGCCAAGCTCGCTGGCGGCGTCGCGGTGATCCGCGTCGGCGGCGCGACCGAGGTCGAGGTGAAGGAGCGCAAGGATCGCGTTGATGACGCGATGCATGCGACCCGCGCGGCTGTCGAGGAAGGCATCGTCCCGGGCGGCGGCGTCGCCCTGCTCCGTGCTTCCGAGCAGCTCAAGGGCCTGCGCACCAAGAACGACGACCAGAAGACCGGCGTCGAGATCGTGCGCAAGGCACTCTCCTCGCCGGCCCGCCAGATCGCGATCAACGCCGGTGAGGACGGCTCCGTCATCGTCGGCAAGATCCTGGAGAACAAGGCCTACGCTTACGGCTTCGACTCCCAGACCGGCGAATATGGCGACCTCGTCAAGAAGGGCATCATCGACCCGACCAAGGTGGTCCGTACCGCGATCCAGAACGCAGCCTCGGTTGCAGCGCTCTTGATCACCACGGAAGCCATGGTCGCCGAGCTGCCCAAGAAGGGCGGCTCCGGCCCCGCGATGCCCCCGGGCGGCGGCATGGGCGGCATGGACTTCTAAGTCCAGCCGTTCAGGCAAAGCCAAGAAATGCGAAACCCCGGCAGCGATGCCGGGGTTTTTGCTTATGACAGTCTCTCTCTTTCGTCGTTCCGGGGCGCGCCCCTTTTGGCGCGCCCCGGAATGACAGTCGGGCCTCACCGCACCTTCCCCAAGCGCTCCACGCGCGGCTCACCGTTGGTGTTGAGCGACCAAAAGATGCGAGTGACGCGGCCGACGAGATTGTCCATCGGGACAAAACCCACGCGGTCATGACGTGGCTGTCGGTCGAGTTGTCGCGATTGTCGCCGAGCACGAAGAGATGACCCGGCGGCACCGTGTAGACGTCGGTGTTGTCGTAGAAGCCGCTGTCGATGCAGTCATAGGTCTCGTAGGCGGCGCCGTTCGGCAGCGTCTCGCGCCAGCGCTTGACCTTCGTGCCGGCATCGGTCCCGCAGACCGAGCTGGCGACCAGTTCCTTCAGAGGGACGCGGGTCACCGGCCGGTCGTTCAGAACGAGCTGCCCTTGCCGCATCTGGATCCGGTCTCCGGGCAGCCCGACCACGCGCTTGATGTAGTCGATCGAAAGATCCTTCGGCGAGCGAAATACGACGACATCGCCATAGGCGGGATCGGCGGCAAGGACGCGGCCCGACATCCAGGACGACGCAAGCGGAAACGAATAAGGACCGTAGCCATAAGCGTATTTGGCAGCGAACACATAGTCGCCGACAAGCAGCGTCGGGGCCATCGAGCTGGACGGCAGATTGAACGGGTGGAACAGGAAGAAGCGGATCAAGAACGGCGGCGACCACAGCACCGGGATCAGCAGGATCAGGACGACGATCGCCTTCCATTCCCGGGATTGCGCCGAGGGCCGGATGGTCTCCTGAAAACTGGTCATGTATCGGCCCTGCCCAAGACTTTGTGCGACCCAGAGTAGATCTCACGCCGAAAGTGCAATCTCTGGGCGCGGTATCATCTTGGTCGCGCGTGCCTTGGGCTGCGTTCACCAGGGCGGTCGTGGCATTCGCTTAGGCCGCGCCGACACGTCGGCCTCGAAAATCGGAGATGAAGGGCTGCCCGTGGGCGCTGCACCATCGATGTCGTCGAGCGATAGATCAGGCGCGCGCGAGATCTTTGGGGCCGATCTCCTTGAAGCAATGCCGCACCCACGCGATGGCGAGGCGGGTGGCGGGATCGCGCTTGAGATGGTTCTGCACGAGCAGCCAGACGTCGCGGCGCTTGGCGAGCAAAGTCGCGCGCAAACTGCGGTCGGCCAGCAGCGATCCGCAATTGTGTTCGGGCAGCACGCCGATAGCCTGATGCGACGAGATCATCGTGCGGATGATTCGAACGTTGTCGGTGATGCAGCGCGCGGCCTTCAGCCGCCTGCCACGCAGGAACTGCTGCTCCGGGATGGCATCAAGCTCGTCCGGATAGGCGCAGACGATCGATGCGGTATCGGCTGCCTCGACCGGCTCGAAGAAATACAACCGCACCTCCGCGAGCTTGGAGATCGTGAAGTCGCCCTTCTCCGGCTTGCGCAGCCGGATGGCGAGATCGGCCTGCCAGCGCGAGAATTTTACGTTCTCGCTGGAGGTCAGGAATTGCAGCGTCAGGCCGGGATTGTCGCCGAGGAATTTTGCGGTGCGCGGCGCCAGCAGTTCCTCCGCGACTGAACTGGTCGACGCGATGCGCAGGCGGCCGACCGGACCCGGCTGGCTCTCGCGCAGGCGGTCGATCGCCGCGACATGCGCCGCCATAGCGCCGACATGCTCGAGCACCGCCTCGCAATGCCGCGTCGGCCGGCGCAGCCCGTCGGCGGCCTCGAACAGCGGCACGCCGAGATCGCGCTGGATCCGCGCGAGCCTGCGCCCCACGGTGGTCTCGTCGATGCGCAGCCGCGCGCTGGCGCCGGCATAGGTGCCCTCGTCCCTGACCGCAGCGATGATGCGCAGATCGTCCCAGTTCATCGCGGCGAGCCTAGCAGGCCCGCCCTGTTCCTGCAAATTTGCAGCCATATGCTGCAATAGTCCTGCACAATAGCAGGCCGCAGCCGGGCTAGTGTCGGCCCATCCGATCGTCTCGAAAGGCCTGACTGTCAAATGACCGCTCCAAAGACCCTGCTCGAACTCGCCGGCGCCGACCTCAATCCGCCGAAGCTCGGCGAATCCTGTCTCGTGCTGATCGACATCCAGAACGAATATCGCGCCGGCCCGCTGGCGCTGCCGGATGTAGAGGCCGCGATTGCCGCGGCCGCCCGCCTGCTCGCCCATGCCAGGCAGAGCGGCGCGGCGATCTTCCATGTCGCCCACAAGGGCCGCGCTGGCAGCCTGTTCGACCGCGAGGCCGAGCGCGGCGCCATCGTTGCCAGCCTGGCACCGCTGGCAAGCGAGCCGGTGATCGAGAAGGCGCTGCCGAACTCATTTGCCGGCACCGATCTGCAAGCCCGGATCTCCGCGACCAGACGCAAGAACATCGTGCTGGCGGGCTTCATGACCCATATGTGCGTGAGCTCGACCGCGCGCGCCGCGCTCGACCTTGGCCTTCGCACCACCATCGCAGCCGATGCCTGCGCCACCCGCGACCTGCCCGACGGGTGCGGCGGAACGCTGGCTGCAAGGATCATTCACGAGGTCGCGCTGGCCGAATTGTCGGACCGCTTTGCGCTGATTGCGCGCGGCGATGCACTGAAATGACGGAGCGTGCGATGCTGCAACTCTATTTCTTTCCGATGGCCTGCTCGCTCTCCAGCCGTATCGCGCTGCTGGAGGCAGGCTTGGATGCGCAATATCATTTCGCTCATATCTGGACGAAGAAGGTCGTGGACGACGGCAGCGACTTCCGCGGCGTTTCACCGAAGGGCGCCGTGCCGGTGCTGGTGCTGGAGAACGGCGAGCGGCTGACTGAATGCGCGGCTGTGCTGCAATACATCGCTGATTCGAAGCCGACGACCGGCCTCGCTCCCGCATTCGGCGATCCCGACCGCTACCGCCTCCAAGAATGGCTGAGCTTCATCGGCGCCGAGATCCACAAAGCTTTCCTGTATCCGACTTTCTGGTACAGGGATGACGGATCGCTCGCCAAGCCGCGTGCAAGAATAGCACAGACATTGTCGGTACCCGCCGAGCATGTGGCGGACCGCGAATTCCTCGTCGGCGACCGCTTCACCGTCGCGGATGCTCACCTCGCCTGGGCCTTGCTGCTGCTCCGTCCCGCAGGCGTCGCCATCGCACAATGGCCATCGTTGTCGGCCTATCTCGAACGCATGCAGGCGCGGCCTGCCGTGCGGGAGGCGATCACAACCGAGATGGCGCTACGCAAGACGCTCGCGGCTTAGGCCGAGATCACTCCACCCGCGCCAGCACCGCGAGCTTGCGGACGCCCTTGTTGCGGTAGGCGTCGAGGAACGCGTAATAGTCCTTGAACGACACGCAGCCGTTGGAATCGCCGTTCGGCCCGAGCATGAAGGTGTGGGCGAGCAGGCCGTCGCGGCCATAGATCGCGTTCTCGCCGCCGATCGGGGTCAGGCGCAACGCGGGCACGCCGTGGAACAGCGCTTCACGCGGCTTCAGCGTGTAGATATGCGGCGGCGTCACGCCGCGCATGCGCACCCGCGAAGAGCGGGGGTCGTCGAGATTGGAGCCGAGGCCGGAATGCGCCTCGAGCTTGGTGCCGTCGGGCAGATATACCGTCTTGGCAGAGATGTCGTAGACCGCGGTGTCGCGCTCATAGGGCGCCGAACCGCCGAGCATCGGGTTCTGCTCCCTCGGCGCGATGCTCGCGGTCACGCTGGCATCGGCCGACGCATAAGCCAGAAGCCCGCCGGACGGCTCGCGCTTGCCCCAGAGCTTTTCCACCATCGACTGCCGCGGCCCGGTGATCGACATCACCGCCGCCTTGGCGCGATCGGCGAAGGATTTTGTCGGCTTGGCCTCAGGTGCCGGCACGATCTCGGCCGGATCGGCCGAGGCGAGCTGCACTTGCGCGTCAGCGCGCTTGGCCTTCGCAGCATCCGCGATCTTTTCAGTGACCTTGGCCGGGCTCGCGGGCCTCAACGCCTCCGCCACCTTCGCCATGACGGTCGGTTTTGCGGCGTCCTTGGCAGTGTCCTTGGCTTCTGCGACCTTCGTTGCAGGAGCGGCAAGCGCGGCGCTCGCCGCATTGGATTCCACGCCTTGCGTCGCCGCCGCGGCAAAACGCTCGTTGAACATCTCGCGGGAGATCGGCGCTGCCACCTGCAGCCGGTCGGGCAGCAGCGCGAAGGCTTCCTTGACCGCCTCGCCCGCCTCGCGCAGCACGACCCTGGGTGCGCGCTTGATCACGGGCTCGTCGTAACGGAGGCTGCCGACGGTCGGATAGACGTTGGCGGCGAAGATGTTGCTGTAGACGGTCCAGCCGGCGCCAAGCACGACGCAGCCGATCGCGGCGGCGCCGAGCACGTTTTGGGTGGTCATTTTCCGGGAAGGCTTCCGAAGAGAATGCTTCGAGAACTTCTTGGACTTCCGTGCCGCGTTACTTTGCGCAGCGATACTCGTACTCATTCGCCTTGCGTCCAGGACGGTGTCACTCAGTCCCCCTTCGAAGTGCC
The DNA here is from genome assembly GCF_023074015.1 of Bradyrhizobium sp. 142. Lineage (NCBI taxonomy): Bacteria > Pseudomonadati > Pseudomonadota > Alphaproteobacteria > Hyphomicrobiales > Nitrobacteraceae > Bradyrhizobium > Bradyrhizobium sp. 142. The sequence continues at coordinate 20,579 of NZ_JADPKQ010000537.1, read as the reverse complement.
GCTGCTGGTCACGTTCCAAAGCCAGCATCTCGCAGAGGGTCGGAGCGTCATTAAGGCGACTTTTAGTTAAATGCGGATTAAGTTCGGGCGGATCTGGGGCGGCGGGTCAGCGCTGTCCCATTTCGAGAAAAAAACCCGCAGAAATACAGACTTAGGCGCATCTGTTAACCATGTTTCTCGGCCGGTCTGGCGCAGTCACCCCATGGCTCCGGCCAGCTCCCAAGGCGCATCCAACCACGTCATTTTCGTGGTCTTCCAGCCTCGCCAAACCATAGCGCCGGACCGTTGCGCGAGGCTGGCGAGCTCCGGCTGACCGAAAGCCGGCACTGTTCAGCAGCCTCTGCGAGTGATACGGTACCGTATCAACATCGCCCTGAAACGTGCCGCCCACGAATTGGAGGCTGCCATGAAAAGCGTCGCGAGAAGCGTCGCGCGCGCCGGGTTTTTCGCTCTGGCGTCTTCGTTTTTGGTGAATGGATACGCAGCCGCACAGCCTGCAGCCAATGCAGGTTGCACGCCGTCGCCGTCGGCCGCCGGCACACAGACCTGGCGCTGTGACAATGGCATCACCATCGTCGCAGAAAATGGCGCCAGATTTGAACTAAAGGACGCCAACCGCGACGGACATATTGACTCCGTTGAGTTGAGCAGCAAAGCCCTGCTGATCGAGGTTCCCAAGAAGCTGGGCGGCCATCCCTTCAAGGTGCTAACGCCGCAGGCGATCGCCGCGGTGCGCGGCACCAGATGGGCCGTCGATGTCGCTGACGCCAAGACCTCCGTGTTTGTCGCCGACGGTCGTGTCGGCGTGAATCGCAGGGCTCGCGGACGTGGCGTCGTGCTCGGGCCCGGCGAAGGCGTCGACGTCGAGGCGAGCGGTCCGCTGACCGTCAAGCAATGGGGCCAGCCGCGTATCGACGCCCTGATGGCAAGGCTTCGTCAATAAGGCTTGGTCAATAAGGCTTGGCCAATAAGACTTGGTCAATAAGGCTTGGTCAAAAAGTAGATTGCAGAACGACGGTATGAATAGTCGACGCGTTCAGATCCTGGTGGCTCTCGTCCTTACCGCGCTGTGGGGCGCCGGCATCTATGCCGGCCACGCCAATGGCCATCTGCGTTTTCTCGACCGTCTCGAGGCAACGCTGACGGACCTGCGCACGCTCGCACGCGGCGTGCAGCGTCCGCCCGATCTCGTCACCATCGTCGCGATCGACAACACCGTGGTGAAGCGCGGCGGCAGCTATCCGCTGCCGCGCGCCGATCTCGCGCGCGTCGTCGACACCATCGTGCAGTTCAAGCCGAAGGTCATCGCAATCGACCTGCTCCTGGTCGACCGCAGCGCCGCGATCGGCGATGCCACGCTGGCGCAGACGCTGGCCACCGGTCCCATAGTGCTTGCCGCCGCGGCGATCTTCCCGACCGCCAGCGAGACCGTTGCAACTGGCGGCGAGGACCCGCTCGCCGCCCTGCCGCAGGCCGAGCGTTTCCTGCTGCCGCTGCCCGCATTCGCCGAACACGCCGAGGTCGGAATCGTCAACGTGGCGACAGGGCAATCGGGCTCGCCGCTCTCGGTCCCGATGCTGTTCCGCACGCGTGACAAGGTCGAGATGTCGTTTCCCTTGCGCGTCGCGAGCCGCGCGCTCGACAAGCCGCTGACGATCACGCCGGACCGTCTCATGCTCGGCGATCGCGCGGTGCCGACCGACACCGACTTCGCCCTGCCGATCACCTATTACGGCCCGCGCCGCACCATCCGCACCGTCAGCGCGCAGAGCGTGTTCGACGGCACGCTCGACCGCAAGGCAATCGAGAACCGGATCGTTGTGATCGGTGCCGCGGTCGCCGGCGGCGGCGACTTTTATCCGACGCCGTTCGATTCCCTGATGCCCGGCGTCGAGGTGGTCTCGACCGTGATCACCCATCTGGTCGCCGGCGACGGCATCGTGCGCGACCATAAGGTCCACATCACCGACGCGCTCGCCGCGATCCTGCTGCCGATGCTGCTGGTGGGATTGCTGGCCTGGCGGCGCAGCGCTCCCGGCCTCGTCGCCGCGGCTGTTGTGATGATGGCCTGGGCCGCGCTCAACCTGTTCGCGTTCACGCACGGAATCTGGCTGAATGCGGCGACCACGCTCGCAGCCGCAGTGCCGCCGGTTGCGGTGTTTGCCGGCGTGCAATTGTGGGTCGGAGGCCGCCGCACGCAATATCTCGCCGCCAAGAGCAGGTCACTCGCGCAATTCCAGGCGCCGGCGGTGCAGGAGTGGCTGGCGCGCGATCCCGATTTCCTGGCAAAGCCCGTCCGGCAGAACGCCGCCATCGTCTTCATCGATCTGTCCGGCTTCACGGCCCTGAGCGAACGGATCGATCCCGATGCGCTGCGGGACCTGCTCAAGGCATTCCACGCGCTGATCGACAAGGCGGCGGTCGACTGTGGCGGCATGGTCACCGGCTTTCTCGGCGACGGCGCCATGATCCTGTTCGGTCTGCCCAGCGCGATGCCGGACGACGCGGCTCGCGCGCTGAAGTGCGCGATCGACCTGCATCGCAGCGTCGAACGCTGGATCGCCACGCTGCCTCCCGAGGTCGCGGACCAGGTCGGCTTCAAGATCGGCGCGCATTTCGGCCCCATCGTCGCCTCCCGCCTCGGCGAGAGCCACCAGCACATCACGGCGACGGGCGACACCGTCAACGTCGCGAGCCGGCTGATGGAGGTCGCCGTCCAGAACGATGCACGATTGGCCCTGAGCGATACGCTGCTCGATGCCGCCGATTTCCTGGGCGATCCCGACGGCACGCTGAGAGGTCCGCTGCGCACGCAAGTTCGCGGCCGCTCCGGCACAATCGCCGTCTGGTTCTGGCGCGACGAGCGTCAGTCGAGACGTCCGGCGGCCGAAGCCGACGTGACCAGCTGAGCCCTCGAAAGCGCTACCGCGCTTCAGGCGGCGGCGAGCGGTCCAGCACGTCGCCCTTGGCGCCTTCCAAGAGATCGATGCCGTAGGTCTCGACCACGAGCGGCCCGCGCTTGCGCTGCAATTGCGCAACTTGCGTCACCTGCGCAAAGAGGTCGTTGAGGAACGGGCGGCCGCCCTCGCGCAGCTCGTCGAGATAGAGCAGCTTGCCCGCGAGCAGTCTTGGATCGGGTTCGGGCATGTTGACCCAGCGGATACGCTGGCTCTGCTGCGCGATGCAGGTGCCCGGCGGCAAATAGAAGGCGAGCCAGCCGGTCGTGCCGTAGTCCGGCGCCAGGACGCACGTCGCACCGGTGCGCACGCGCACGGCCTCGATCTCGGCGGCGAGCTCGCGCCAGCCGACGCCGACGCTGCGCACGGTCGCATCGCGGCGATAGCCGGATAGCCAGCCGGTATTGGCCTGTACGATAAGGGCCGCGAACATCACGATGCCGGTGGGCGCGGCCCAGCGCAGGCAGAAATCCGCCAAGCGCCGCTGGCGCGGCTTCCACGGCACGAGATTGGCGGCGGCCGCCGCGGCGACGACGAAGGGCGGATAGACCGGCGCGAACCAGTTGGCCTCGACGCGGGCATGCAGCGAATGCCAGACGAAATAGGCGACGATGGCCCAGAACATGGTCTCGATCAGCACGCGCGAGGCCAACGCGCCGGCCCTGCGCCAGGTCAGCGCGTGCAACCCCATCGCCCCGAGGATGAAGACGGGCGGCGTTGCGAATGCGATCTGGGTCGGGATCAGCTCGGCGATGAAGACCGGCCGAAAGTCTTCGATTTTTGCGCGCCCGAGCTGCTTTGCGAACGACACCCATTGATGGTCCGCATTCCAGAGGATCACCGGCGCAAACAGCGCCAGGGCAACAAGGCCGCCGAGATAGGGCCAGGGCGAGAGGAACCAGCGCCGCAGCTTCGGCACCGCCGCGAGCCAGATCAGGATCGCCGGCCCGAAGAACATTGCGGTGTATTTCGACAGCAGCGCCGCACCGACGGCGACGCCGACGGCCAGCCACCAGGCGCCGCGGCCGGTCTCCAGCACCTTGGCGAGAAAGAACAGCACGAAGCTCGAGGCGACAAGCAGCGGCGCGTCGGGCGTCACGATCAGCGTACCGACCGCAGCCAGCAGCGTAACGTTGAGCAGGATGGCGCTGGTCGCGGCGACGCGCGCGCCGCCGAACAGTATCGCGGCCGAGCGATAGATCGCATAGCTCATCGGCAGCGCCAGCAGGATCGACACCAGGCGAACGCCGAGCTCGGTATCGCCGGCGATCATGGTGCCGGCGCGGATCACGTAGGCAACCATCGGCGGATGGTCGTAGTAGCCGCCCGCCAGGTTCTTCGACCACATCCAGTAGTAGGCTTCGTCGAACGTGATCGGCGTGAACGCGGCCGCGACGAGCCGCAAGCCGACCAGCGCAAGGATCACCAGCGCGGTATTGCGGACGATCCGCGCGTCAGCTCCGCCCATGGTCAGCTTCCTCGGCGCGCTATTTCTTGCGCCAGACGAACAGTCCGGACATCGCGTAATTCCACACCACGCCCATCAGCGCACCGGCCATGCCGGCCAGCCACCAGATCGGCTCCTGGTCATAGACCGAGAAGGCGACACCGACATTGGCGAGCAGACCGACGCTGCACACGATGTAGAAAGCGATAAGGCCACGCAGGAGCGCAAAGCCCTTCAGCCGCTGATCGCGATAGGTGAGGAAGTTGTTGAGGATGAAGTTGCTGGTCATGGCAACGATGGCGCCAGAGGCCTGCGCCTCGGCGAACGGCACCTTGAACAGCCGAAGCGCGATGAACAGCGTGGTGAGATGCACCACGAGACCAATGCCGCCGACCATTGCGAACAGCAGAAAGCGAAGCGAGACGGCATCGTTGGTAAACTTCGCCAGCACCAGGCCGAGAAAGTCCAGCGCGACCATGGAATCGAGCTTGCTCTCGCCGTGCTGGCGCTGGCCGAACGTGTAGGGAACTTCGACGGCGCGCAAGCTGCCGTTCGCGCTGGCGACGAGGTCGAGCAGGATCTTGAAGCCGTGCACGGAAAGCTTTGGCGCCAGTTGCTCGAAACGATCGGCGCGAACCATGAAGAAGCCGCTCATGGGATCGGCGATCTCGACCCGCAGCATCTTTTTTGCCACTTCGGTCGCGAGCGCACTGGCGCCGGCGCGCTGCTTGTTGAAACCTTGGCTCTTGTAGCCTTCGATATAGCGGCTGCCGACGACGAGATCAGCCTGCCCGCTCGCGAGCAGCAACAGCATCTTCGGCAGTTGCGTCTCGTCATGCTGGAGATCGGCGTCGATCACCGCAGCATAGGGCGCGCTCGAGGCCAGGATGCCCTCGATACAGGCGCCCGACAGGCCGCGGCGGCCGATGCGGCGGATGCAGCGCACGCGACTGTCGCGCTGGGCCAGCGCCCGCACCACGTCCCAGGTGCCGTCGGGTGAATTGTCGTCGACGAACACGACCTCCCACGCAATGCCCGAGAGCACCGCCTCCAGCCGCCGGTATAGCACCGTGACGTTGTCGCGCTCGTTGAAGGTCGGGACAACGACCGACAATTCCGCCGACCGCGAAGCCGTGCCGCGGGCGTGATCGTGGGCCTTATCTTGGGCCTGCCGCGGATTTTCGGAGCCCGGTCTGATCGCTTCATTCATGACGGCAGCGTATATCCGCCGTGTCCTGCGATGCCAAGCCGGGGTTTCTCTGGGAAATGGCCCAAACGGGGCCCAAAATGCCAACGACCCCGGAACAACGGGCGCGCGTACATCCGGCGCAGCCTGAGCTATTCCAAGGTCGTTCCAACAACGGAGATTGTCACTCAACGTTGCCGTTAGAAGCTAGATGGGAACGGGATAGAGACTTCGCAAGGGGCGCCAGGTACTCTCAGAGTACCCTTTCCGAAGTACCTTCAAAGCCCCTTCTCGAGCCCCCTATTGATTGGGGACTTCCCGGATTACTGGGCCTCTGGGCGCGGGCGCCGCAGGGGCAGGCGCCATGGCAGCCGGGGCGGCGTCGGCTTTGGGCTTCGCCGGCTTGCCGTATTGGCCGATCGGTCCGAACACGACGGCGACCGCAAGCACCACCGCCGCGACGATCGCGCCAATAATGCCCCCCACCGACTCAGACGACATAGCAGCCCATCCCTGTTCCAGATGAGGTTAGTGATACCATGGATGGGCGCGTGGCCGGAAGGGCCCTTCGTAGAGGGGGCGAATAGCGAATGGCGAGTAGCCGAATGAGGAGCGCTGCTTCTGTCCTATTGGCAATTCTACTTTGCTGGCTGCCTGTGCTTGACGAAGGCTGTCACGATATCTTTCTGCGCGGACTCGACCGCCCTGTTCGCGGTCGCGAGATGAGCCCCGGAATCGATCGCCGGATACTGCGTGGTCAGATAGTCGAGCAGCGCCACTCGGTAGTATTGCCGCTCCGACGGACAGGCACCGGCGACCGAGCGGCCGAAATCCTGCTCTGAGAGACCCTGATTGGCGTCGCGCGAATATTCCCGCGCCAGGCAATGCCAGTAATCGTCGCGGCCCTGCATGGCGAGCTTCTGCGCGCCCTTCGCATCGTCATCGTCCGCCATGGCAGCAGATGTCATCATGACGAGTGCTGCGCCCACGACCAGCATCCGCATCTTGTTCTCCTTTTTCGCAGATCCCGCCGCGAAGCTTAGACGGCACGCCGTAACTGGCCAATCACATCTGGTTTGATTAGGATGATGCCCTCCCCTCCTCGTCGATGCGAGATCCTCCCGTGGCCAAAGCAAAAACCGCGTCAAAACAATCCGGCAACATCTTTATCGGCGTCGGCGGCTGGACCTTCGAGCCCTGGCGCGGCGTGTTCTATCCGGAGAAGCTGACGCAGGCCAAGGAGCTGTCCTATGCCGCGTCGAAGCTGACCTCGATCGAGATCAACGGCACCTATTACGGCTCGCAGAAGCCGGAGAGTTTTCGCAAATGGGCGAGCGAAGTGCCGGAGGGCTTTATGTTCTCGGTGAAGGGGCCGCGCTTTGCGACCAACCGCCGGGTGCTGGCCGAAGCCGGCGATTCCATCAAACGGTTCTATGATTCCGGTGTGCTGGAACTCGGCGACCATCTCGGCCCGGTGCTCTGGCAGTTCGCGCCGACCAAGAAATTCGACGGCGCCGATTTCGGCAAGTTCCTTGAGCTGTTGCCGCGCAAGCTCGAGGGACGCGCGCTGCGCCATGTGGTGGAGGTCCGCCACGACAGTTTTTGCACGCCGGACTTCGTCGCTTTGATCCGCGAGTTCGAGACGCCGGTGGTGTTCGCCGAGCACGGCAAATATCCGGCCATCGCCGATGTCGCCGGCGATTTCGTCTATGCCCGGCTGCAGAAGGGCAACGACGAGATCAAGACCTGCTATCCGCCGAAAGAGCTCGACGCCTGGAGCAAGCGCTTTCAGGCCTGGGCCGAGGGTGGTGAACCCGACGACCTGCCGAAGGTTGACACGGCCAAACCGAAGACGCAGCCGCGCGACGTGTTCGCCTACGTCATCCACGAGGGCAAGGTCCGCGCGCCGGCCGGCGCCATGGAACTGATCGCGCGTGTAAGCTGAGGTCGCCGATGGCAAAGGCGAAGAAGCTCTTTACGATTGGCTACGAGCAGACGCCGCCCACGGCGGTGCTGGACGAGCTAGAGCAGGCCGGTGTCAAGCTCGTGGTCGACGTGCGCGCGGTGACCTCGTCGCGCCGTCCGGGCTTCTCCAAGAAGCAGCTCGCCGCGGGCCTGGATGAACGCGGCATTGCCTACGTTCATCTCGCAGCGCTCGGGACGCCGAAGGAAGGCCGCCTCGCCGCGCGCAGCGGACAGTACGACGTGCTGGAGAAGATCTATTCAAAGCACCTGAAGACGCCGCAGGCCAGGGAAGAGATGGACGAGCTCTCCGCGCTGGTGAAGAAGGCCGGACCTGTGTGCCTGCTCTGCTATGAGCGCGACCACACGCACTGCCATCGCCAGATGATCGCGGAGGTGATCGAGGAGCGGGATGGGGTCACGGTGAAGAATCTGGTCGGGCGACTGGTTTAACCTTCCTTCGGGCGGAGGTAGCACAAGACGATGACCTAGCAGTAGCCGTCATCCCCGCGCAATGGCGAAGCCATTGTCGCTGGAGGTGCCGCAGCGAAGCGGAGGCCTCGAAGGACGACGGCGTGCCCCTGAGGTTGCACCTCGGCCGTGCATCCTTCGAGGCTCGCAAGGGCTCGCACCTCAGAATGACGGTTTAGCGCAAGCTTGCCTTGACGAACTGGGCGAGTTCAGCCCTCCCCCGCGAGCCGGAACGTCCCCTCCATCATCTGCACGCATTGCCCGCCGACATGCGCCGAAACGATCTTGCCGTCCTGCTTGCGCACGCGGGTCAGGAGCAGGCTCGGCCGGCCCATGTCAAAGCCTTGGCCGACCGTCAGCTTCAACTCGCCATCCCGCGCGGGATCAAGATCGGCAAACAGCGCGGCCGCGGCGACCGTTGCACTGCCGGTGGCAGGATCCTCCGCGAGGCCGCTGGCGCCGCGCATGAACATCCGCGCCTGCCGCTCGCAAGGCGCCTCCGCCACGGGCACATCGCGCGTGTAGAACCACGCCGAGAACGCGCCGTCGCGCGGAAATGTCCGGGCGAAGGCCGCCGCGTCGGGCCTCGCCCGCTTGAGCGCCTCGCGCGACTGCAGCTCTATCACCAGAAATGGCGTTCCGACGCCGACGATTTGGGGCTCGTGGCGGTCGACCTTGATGTCCTCTGCACTGAGCGAGATGCAGCTCGCAGCATCAGCGGCAGACAATTGCGACAGGCGAGACAGCGGCTGCGGCGCGGTGAGCTCGGTGCTGACCACCCGGCCCCGCTCCCGCAGGATATCGACCGGCACCAGCCCCGCCCTTTCCTCGAAGAGGAGGCGCGGCTTCGACTCTTTCGCGATCGAGGCCAGCACGAAGGCGGTGCCGACATTGGGGTGGCCCGCGAAGGGCAACTCCCTCACCGGCGTGAAGATGCGTACCTCGGCATCATTGGCACTGTCACGCGGCGGCAGCACGAAGGTCGTCTCGGAATAGTTGAACTCGGTTGCGATCGCCTGCATCTGTGCGGTCGACAGCCGGCCGGCATCCAACACCACGGCGAGCTGGTTGCCGCCAAAGGCGCGGTCGGTGAACACATCGACGGTGACGTAGCGGCGCTGCATCTTTCATTCCTCACGCAATCGCAGCCGCGACCGGCTGCATCGCCGGCATGTTAGGAGATGCCGACGGCCGCCGTCATGCCCCAAAATTCGGAGCACTCGGTGCAATCCGCATTATCCGAGTTGAAACACCGCGACCTTCCGCTCGTACCCGCGCACCTCGACCTCGCCGAGCGCAACGGCGTCATCGCCGTCATCGCCGAGCGCTTCGCGCACGGAAGCGGAAATCAGGAGCTGCGAGCCGAACTCCTTGTTCAGCGCCTCCAGCCGCGAGGCAAAGTTCACGGTGTCGCCGATCACCGTGTACTCCTTGCGGCGTGGCGAGCCGATATTGCCGGCGACGACCTCGCCGAAATGGATGCCGATGCCGATCTTGAGCGGCCAGCTTGTGTGCGCATTGATGCGGTCCATCGCGGTCAGCATCTCGCGGCCTGCGGCGGCCGCACGATGCGCGGCGTCGGCGGCTTCGAGCGGCGCGCCGAACAGCGCCAGGAAGCCGTCGCCGAGAAACTTGTTCACGATGCCGCCGTGACGGTCGAGGATATCGACCAGCACCGCGAAGGCGCCGTCCAGGCGGTCCACGACCTCCTGCGGGGAGCGCGACTGCGCGCCGGCGGTGAAGCCGCGGAAATCGACGAACATCACCGCGACGCGGCGAAGGTCGCCGGCCGCACTGGTGCCCTCCGCCATCAGCCGCTCCACCACCTGCGGCGAGACGTGCTGGCCGAACAGGTTCGTCACCCGGTCGCGCGCGGTGGCCGCGGCGATGCTCGCTGCAAATTGCCGCCGCAGCTGCGCACCGACGGCGCCCGCGAGCACACCGCAGATCAGGATGATGGTGCTGCGCACCGCGTGGAAGTAAAGCTGCGGCTCGCCGAGACCGCTTGCGGGATCGTAGATCAGCGCAACGGCGAACAGCTCGGCGCCAGCGACGAAGCCGGTGAAGGTCGAGAGCCAGAAGTCGAGCCGCAAGGTCGAGAGAATGACGAAGATGAAGTACATCAGCGGCACGGCGAAGCCGATGGCCTGGCTCGCGCCCATGGTCCGGATCTGCAGGATCAGGATCACCGTGGGCAGCGACGTCTCGATCAGCGCACCGATATAGCGCCGGACCACCGGCACGTCGCGGTCGAGCCTGAGGTTCTTCCTGATCTGGGTGTGGACCCAGACCTCGAACAGGATGAAGCTGACCAGAAGGCCGTAGACCTCGGCGAGCCCTTCCATGCCGCGCCAGACCCGGTTCACGACGGCAGGGTCGATCAGGTAGATCGCGGTGAGGAACAGGGCCATGACGCAGCCCGTGATGATCAGCGCCCGCACCCGCAACAGCTCGGTGCGCAGCACCTCCCGCGTCAGCTCGCGCTCGAAATCGTCCGACAAAACGGCATGCTGCCGGGTTTTCCTGCTCGCAAAGCTGATCATTCCGCCCCCTTGATTCAGGAGCATCTTGCCTCAATCCAGCGTGCGGCGGAAGCGCGTCACGGCGATGATCATGGCGACCAGCATCAGGGCGGCCAGCGCCAGCGCATCGAAGCGCATGTTCTGCATGGTCGCGCCTTTCAGCATGATGGCACGGACGATGCGCAGGTAGTGCGTCAACGGCAGGCATTCGCCGACATATTGCGCCCAGGCCGGCATGCCGGCAAAGGGGAACATGAAGCCGGACAGCAGAATGCTCGGCAGGAAGAACATCATCGACATCTGCATGGCCTGGAGCTGGTTCTGCACCACTGTCGAGATCGTGTAGCCGATCGACAGATTGGTGGTGATGAACAACGTCGACAGCAGCGCCAGCAGGAACAGATTGCCGAGCACGGGCACGCCGAAAAGGCCGACGCCAATACCGATGATGAGAAACGCCTGGACGAACCCGACCAGCACGTAGGGGATGATCTTGCCGAACATCACCTCGACCGGCTTGATCGGCATCGAAAGCAGGCTCTCCATGGTGCCGCGCTCGACCTCGCGCGTCACCGAGAGCGCGGTGAAGATCAGCATGGTCATGGTGAGGATGGTGCCGACGAGGCCGGGCACGATGTTGAGGCTCGAGACTGCGGCCGGATTGTAGCGGGCATGCGCGCGGATCTCGAACGGCATCTCCGGGGGATTGCCGATATAGAGATCGTGCTTGAGCGCGGTCTGCACGATCGTGCCGAGCGAGCCAAGCGCCGAGCTCGCGGCCACCGGATCGGTCGCATCGGCCGCGACCAGCAGCGCCGGCTTGTCGCCGCGCCGCACCGCCCGCTCGAAGCCGCGCGGGATCTCGACCCCGAACAGCACCTTGCCGGATTTCAGGAGATTGTCGAAATCGTCGACGTCGTGCACCTCGTAGATGAAGCGGAAATAGGCGGTGTTCTCCAGCGCCTTCAGCACAGAGCGGGCGAGATCGCTGTCCTCCTGCAGCAGCACCGCGCTCGGCAGATTGTGCGGCGTGGTGTTGATGGCATAGCCGAACAGCATGAGCTGCATCACCGGCAGCATCACGATCATTGCAAAGGAGACGCGGTCGCGCTTGAGCTGGATGAACTCCTTGACCAGCATCGCGTAGGAGCGCCGCAGGAAGCCGAAGCGCTCGCGTATCTCGTGTTCAGGGGTGTGATCAACGACACTGCTCATTGGAAATTATCCCTGGAGCGGCCCATCAGCTCGATGAACACGTCTTCGAGCGACGGCGACGATTTCTGCCAGTGCAGGCCGCTTTTGTCACGCCACGGCGCGATGCTGGCTTCGAGCGCGGCGACGTCGCGGCCGGACACATGCAGCGAGGTGCCGAACGGCGCCACCATATCAACTCCGGGCTTGCCGGGGAGCTCGGCTGCGAGCCCGTTCAGGTCCTCTCCCGTCACCGTGTAGGTCGTCAGCGCGGATTTGGCGATCACCTCCTCGACGGTGCCGTGCGCGAGCAGATGGCCGTAGGCGATATAGGCGATCTCGTGGCAGCGCTCGGCCTCGTCCATGTAATGGGTCGAGACCAGCACGGTGAGGCCATCGGCTGCGAGCGCGTGGATCTCGTTCCAGAAGTCGCGCCGCGCCTTGGGATCGACGCCGGCGGTCGGCTCGTCCAGCAGCAGCAACTTCGGATTGGGCAGCGTGCAGGCCCCAAGCGCCAGCCGCTGCTTCCAGCCGCCGGAGAGCTCGCCCGCAAGCTGCTCCTCGCGCCCCGAAAGCCCGAGCCGATTGATCATGTCCCGCGCAGCACCACGGGCATCGCGCAGGCCGTAGAGCCGTGCGACGAATTCCAGGTTTTCGCGCACCGAGAGGTCCTGGTACAGGCTGAAGCGCTGGGTCATGTAGCCGACCTGGCGCTTGATCTTTTCGGCGTCGCGGCGAATGTCGTAGCCGAGGCACGTGCCCTCGCCGCTGTCGGGCGTCAGCAGGCCGCAGAGGATGCGGATGGTGGTGGTCTTGCCCGAGCCGTTCGGCCCGAGGAAGCCGTAGATCGAGCCGCGCTTCACCTGCATCGACAAATCGTGCACGACCTCGCGGCCGCCGAACGATTTGGTCAGGCCCTTGACGTCGATCGCAATGCCGTTGCCGGTTGTCCCGTTCATCGCTTGTCCGCCACCGGAGTTTTGGGATCGAGATAAACATTGATGGGCTGGCCGACTCGCAAGGCGTCGGGCCGCGACGGGCGCGCCTGGATCAGGTAGACGAGCTTGTTGCGCTCATCGAGGCTGTAGATCACCGGCGGGGTGTATTCGGCCGTGGTCGCGATGAAGTAGACCTTTGCGGTCAGATCGGCGGCGCAATTGTCGCAGGCAACCCGCACCGTGTCGCCGATGGCGAGCTTCGGCAGCTCGGCCTCCGGCACGAAGAAGCGCAGCTTCATGTTGCCCGGCGGCATGATCGAGAGCACCGGCCGCTGCGCCGCCACCATCTCGCCCTCGCGGAAATAGATCTGCTGGATGGTGCCGGCGACCGGCGCAAAACCCTTGCGCCGCGCCATCCGCGTCTGCGACGTCGCCACCCGCGCCTCGGCAACGCGCAGGGCCGACACTGCGGAATCGAGATTGGCCTGGGTGCCGGAGCCGGTCTTGCTGAGCGAAGCGGCACGATCATAGGTCTGCTGCGCGTTGGCGAGCGTCGCCTTGTTCTGGTTAAGGTCGGCGAGCTGGAGATCATCGTCGACGGAATAGACGGGATCGCCGACCTTGACCTCGTCGCCCTCGCGAACGCTGAGCTTCGTCACCCGACCGGCCTCGTCCGGGCTGACGAAGATCATGTCGGCCTCGACCCAGCCCTGGAAGCCGGGATCGCGCTTCTCGTTGCAGCCTGCGAGGCCGGCCGCCAGTACAAGAGCTAATGCAAATCTGAAAATTGCTTGCGACGACGTCATGTCGTCCTCCGTTCGCCAAAAATCAAATCAAGGTGAACGCGCAGCATCTCCTGCGCATCGAGCGGCGCATGCCGCGCAAACAGGCTCTGCCAGATCACCGCCACCATCGCAGGGGCGACCATGATCTGCGGGAAGCGCGCGAGGTTCTTCTCGCGGATCTCGCCGCGGGCGATACCGAGCTCGATCAGCGCACGCATGCCGGCGATCCCGCGCGAGACCACCTCGCGATAATAGAAATCCGCAACGGCCGGAAAGCGCGGCCCCTCCGCCACGATCAGCCGCACCAGATCGCCGCGACGAGTATTCGCGACTTCCTTGAGGAAGTTGCGGGCAAAGGCCTCGACGAGGTCACGCACCGAGCCGGTCGGCGGCGGCAGAGCCGTCAGCCGCTCCACCACCGGCACCATCACGATGCGGACGAGCTCCTCGAACATCGATTCCTTGTCCTTGAAGTGCAGGTAGATCGTGCCCTTCGCCACGCCTGCGCGCTTTGCGATATCGTCGAGCCGGGTCGCCGCGAATCCGCGCGCGATGAACTCCTCTAGCGCCGCCTCCACGATGGCCGCACGCCGTTCCGCCGCGCGCGCGGCTCGGTTCGAGGCGGGCGTGGCCGGCTCGCCTCCGGCTTCGGGCGCACGGCGCCTGACGCTGGTTGCCGACGGTATGGCGGCCTTGGTCGGGCTTCTCGTCATGTTTTATTTATGACTGACTGGTCAGTCATTGTCAAGCTTGACGTCAAATCAGACAGATTAGTATTGACTAATGCATTAGTATCTACTAATCTATATCCCATGATCGAAGTCGTCCCAAACCCCGTCACCAGCGTGATGCGCGCCCTTGCCGATCCGACCCGCCGCGCCGTTTTCGAGCGCGTCTTCGAGAGCAAGGAAATCACCGTCGGCGAGCTGACTATTGGCAGCGGCGTGACCCAGGGCGCGATTTCGCAGCACCTGAAATCGCTGAAGCAGGCCGGCCTCGTCGCCGAGCGCGCGGAGGGCCGCAACGTCTATTACCGCGCCGCGCCTCAAGGGCTCGAGCCCCTGGTCGGCTGGATGGACCATTACGGCGTGTTCTGGCGCGAGCGCTTCCAGAATCTGCGTGAACTCTTGAAGGAGATCGATCCGTGAGTGCTGCCGAACTGAAAGCCGAGACACAGGACATCGTTCTGGACGAGGTCCTCCCCCACGCCACCGCGACGGTCTGGAAGGCGCTCACAAGCGCCCAGTTGATCGCGCGCTGGCTGATGCCGCCGACCGGCTTCGAGGCCGTCGAAGGCAATACCTTCACGTTTCAAATCAAGCCCGCCGGGGCTTGGAACGGCGTGATCCATTGCAAGGTGTTGGAAGTCGTGCCGAACCGGCGCCTCGCCTATGCCTGGAAGAGCGGGCACGAAGGCAATACCGGCTATGGCGCGCTGCTCGACACCGTCGTCACCTGGTCCCTCACCTCGGTCGAAGCTGGCACCCACCTTTCTCTGGTGCATTCCGGCTTCGTGACGCCGAGGAACGAGCTGGCCTACCGCAACATGAGCGAAGGCTGGGCCAAAATCCTGCGCCAGCTCGATGCCGTCAGCGGAGAAATCAAATGAGCGGGAGCATGACAATGGAGAAGCCCTATACCGGCGGCTGCGCCTGCGGCGCAGTCCGCTACCAGATCTCAGCCGAGCCGGTATTCAGCAATGATTGCCAATGCCGGGATTGCCAGCACGAAAGCGGCACCGGCCACGGCTCGCACATGACGTTTCCCCGCGCCGGCGTGACGGTGACGGGCGAGGCCAAGCACTGGGACATGACCGCGGACAGCGGCAATGTGAAGACGCGCGCCTTCTGCCCGAATTGCGGAGCGCCGGTCTACATGACGTTTTCCGCCATGCCCGACATCTTCACCATCCGCGCCGCAAGCCTCGACGATCCCGGCCGTTACAAGGCGCAAGTGGTAACTTACGCTGCGCGCGGCCACGCCTGGGATCATCTCGATCCAAGCCTACCGAAATTCGAGGGCATGCCACCGGCGTGACGCGATCGAACGTTTTTGCCCGTGCCATGCGGGCAAAAACTTCAGCTATGAAACTTCAAGCCGTCCACGATCTTGTCGATCACCTTGCGCTCCGCGCGCATCGCCAGACCGACGAGATTGAGATTGGCACGCGGCACCGCCCTCACCGCCTCGCGATTGGCGGCATCATGCGCGGTCTTGAACATGTCTTCGGTGTAGACCGCCGGCTTGACGTTGCGCGTGAGCGCCCGATCAAGGGCGCGCGACAGCGCGGAACCACCGGCACCGTAGATCAGGATCGGCTGGCCGATCAGCGCGTGATATTTTGTACCCGTGGCGTCCTCATAGGGCTCGCCGATGCATCCCGGAAAAGCCGCGGCGATGCCGCTGGTGAGAAAGGACGCGACGTTAAGCTTCTGCCAGACCTGTAGATCGGAGCGGATCACGACCGCGATCTTGGTGTCGAACTGCATGTTGTTCCTCAGCTGTCATTCCGGGGCGCGCCTTGGCGCCCACCCGGAATCCATCGGGGCTGCAGAGTTGGCGGAGAAATGGATTCCGGGTTCGATGCTACGCATCGCCCCGGAATGACGGCAAGAGGAATTAGCCCTTCAGGAATCAGCCCTTCGCGTCGCAGGCCCAGGCGCGGATCACGCATTCCTTGCCGCCATACTTGTAGCATTCGCGCGTGGCGGCATTGAGCGTGGCCGAGATCTTCGACTTCACGGCATAGCCATAGGCGCCGCAGGGATTGGCGAGATCGACCGCCATGGCAGCGCAGGCGCGCTTCATGGTCACGGTGGTGCAATCGCCCTTGCACTGCTTCTGTGCCGCGGTGCGCGCATCGTGCTCGGCGCCATAGTCGTAGGCCTGGCCGTAGGCGCCGCACTTGCCGACCGCGAAGGCACCGGCGGCGTGCGCGTCCGTGACGTGGCGAGCGCCGGCGACACAAATCGACAGCGCAAAGAAAAACATCGCGCAACGGCGCGCGACGACGTTCGTAACCATGGAAAATCCCCTCCCCCCAAGGCAGGTGGAGGGAACTCTAAGCGGCGGTCGTTTCCAGATGGTGAACGCCTGATTGAAAAGCCGCGCCGGGCGCACCGAAGGGCCAAAAAGCGACATTCGACGCTCATCCCTATCGCGATAGCGCACTTCGACGTCTTCACTTACAATCCGGTTCAACCGTTTTCGGAGGCACCGGGATGCAAACCATCGGCCTGATTGGGGGCATGAGCTGGGAGAGCACCGCGCTTTACTACAAGCTCATCAATGAGCGGGTCCGCGATCGCATGGGGCAGCTGCATTCGGCTCCGCTGTTGATGTATTCGTACGACTTTCAAGAGATCAAGGACATGCAGTATGCCGGCCGCTGGGGCGAAGCGGCGGCAAGCTTGACAGACATCGCGCTGCGTCTCGAATGCGCCGGGGCGCGCGCGATCGTCTTGTGTACGAACACGATGCACAAGCTTGCGTCCGATATCGTATCGAGGCTGACCGTTCCGTTCATTCACATCGGTGACGCGACCGCTCAACGAATTCGAGCTCGCGGATATCGGCGGGTCGGGCTCCTCGGCACGAAGTTCACGATGGAGGAAAACTTCTACATCGACCGGCTGCGCGCGCACGGTCTCGATGTCCTCATTCCTCCTGTCGACGCGCAGGCTGACGTGAACCGCATCATCTACGACGAGTTGTGCCTGGGCATCGTCGCCGTTCGCTCTCGCGACCGCTACAACGAAGTGATGGCTGCGCTCGTCGCCCAGGGAGCGGAGTGCATCATCCTTGGCTGCACCGAGATCACGATGCTGGTCGGCCCGGCCGACACATCAGTCGAGACGTTCGACACAACGGCAATTCACGCAGAGACAGCGGCCGATTTCGCGATCGGATGATTGCGCGCGCCAAGGCCATCAAGGGACGTTCGCCATCGAAAGCAATTCCAGCTTCGCAGACGATTTTTCCAACAACCGGACTTGCGCTATCCGCCGCGGATCATTCCGATAGTTCTCAAAGTCCGCGTCGGATGCAAAGCTGATGATGTGCATCTCTATGGTGCCATCCGGATTCCGAAGTCGACGCTCCAAACGCCCGTTAAACTCGGGCAATAGCGGCAACACTGGTTTGACGATGTCGCAACAGAGGCCCAGCGGATTACTTTCATTGGGTCGCTGGACGGCTAAGGCGTGAATGAGGAGCAGATTTATCTATGCTCTTCCGTAGCACACGTGGCTAGGAGATTGTCTGCGCGCCTGACCGTTGCCCTCCGAAGGCAAAGATCACACGTTCGAATCGTGTCGGGTGCGCCAGTTTTTTGTTTATTTTACAGCTCTCATTCGAGCGAGTAAGCAATCTGGAGAAAATCGTCGCCGAGAGTAGATAGCTCGCAACCGACGATGTCGGTCAGAAGCTCGCTCGCGCCGCATCGGGCACAAAAGTGGATTGACAATCGGGCAGCTTCGCCGCGATGTGCCGGTCATGTGCTATGGGATCGTTTCGGTCGCATTCACCATGCCAAAGCATGACTGGTGCGCGGATTCCGGATAGGTCGAAGCCCCACGCGCGACGCAACAGGATCATCTCTCGCGCCAACTCGCCGTCCCTAAAAGCTCTCGCGCATTTTCAGTAGAGATCGCAGCCACTTCCGGCCAATCAAGAATGTGCCGATCACTTTTCGGGACTTCGCTGCGCAGCGTCTCCAGAAAGCGTGCGCGATTGGCTCCGGCCCGTCGGGCAATAAGCGTCAATAGCCATGGCGTCTACTGGGTTAGCTGGAAAGCACGCTTGGTTGTCAATAGCACGCGACGCTGCTGATGAGGCCGACAACTGTAATGCGGCCCCTCAGCTGGTGACCACAAGCCAAAGCGTGTGGTCCACCGCCCGGCGATGAGAAAGCCCAAGAAGCCGAGCGCTATGATCGGCAGGCGCTGTAGCCACGACGACGGTGAGTAGGTCCAGCCGGGCGGGACGGTACCCGCATCCATCATGCCCTCATGGCTCATGCCCGGCATCATCGGAACAAGCACCGAAAAACGTGATCGCGACTGCGCCGACTAGCGTGTCGTTCATGAAGGCTGCGGCACTCGGTGTCCAGAAGAACAAGGGGGCGAACAGGAGCCATAGGCCGACAAGCGTCGTTCCCCACTGTGCCCACGAGAAACGCGGCGACAGCGAGAGCACGCCGAGCAACATCAACAGCAGGCCGGAGCCGATGTCGCTCCAGCCGGTAAGCGCGTTGCGCAAGGATGGCTCCCACAACCCGCGTTCCTGTGTGACGTCCCGCACCGTGCCGGCGGCGGCCGGATCGAAAAGCGCGAATTGAAGCGGGCTCGTCAGGAGCCAGAGTCCGAGTGTGATGATCAAAAAATGGGCCCAGAGCATTTGCTGGCCCATTCCAGCCATATCGGCCATGTGCCCGGGCCGCGTCTTTTCCTGCTCCGCGTCAAATTTTTCAGCGCGCTCGCGTGCTTTCGTTCCCCGGTCCACCATTTGGCCGCATTCAGCTTGTTTGCCCGATACCATCCAGCCGGCTCGGCCTTGAGCGCGTCGATCATCCGCGGCAGTGTCTTGCGCAACGAATGCCGCGGCTCCCACCCGAGATGCTTTCGGGCGCGGGCGATGTCGACAACGTAGTGATCGCTGGCGATATCTACCATCCAGGAGCGGATGAAGGACTCTTCGCCGAGGACGTCCTGTTGAACCCAAGCCCCGCTTTGGCGAGCGCCGTGGGGATCTCCCGTGTTTCCCAGCTCTCGCCACGAATCAGCCGACCGATTTCGGCCTGCAACTCGCCGTAGCCGATCGCCTCGGGCTCGCCGAGTAGCAGCGCAAGTTCAGGCGGAAGGTCCTTTCGTCGCTCGATCACAAGCAACACGGCGTCGGCAAGGTCTTCCAGATGAAGAAAGGATTGCGCGGTGCGCAGGTCGCCTGGATACACATGTCCGGTCGGATCGTCCTCGTAAATCCGGGCGATCTGGTTTGCCAGAAAAATGTTGCGGCACAGGTCGTCATAGACCCCAGCCGGACGAAGATAGACGATCGGGATCGTCCCGTGCTCTTCGTGTATCAGGCGCTCGGTCTCGATTTTCGACGTGCGGTACGGCAGGTTCGACTCAAGCGGCCGGTCTTCGTTTATCACGTCGCCCGGTCGGCCTGCTCTGTGCGCCAGCATTGAACTCGCGAGCACAAATTGCTCGACCTCGAATGATTGAAGGCCATGCAGAAGTTTTTCGGTACCGTGAACGGTGATCTGTTCGTATAGCGGGTTCGGTTCTCCGGTAAGATCGAAATAGGCCGCCAGATGGACGACGGAAGCGATGCGCGAGCCATAAGCCGTCCGAACGCGCCGCAGGCCGGCCTCGATAGCCTCTTCCGAAGTGAGATCGATACAAACGCACTCCGCGGCCGGCGGGGGTTGATGCGTCACCGCCCGATCAAGGCCGATTAGGCGGAATTGATCAGCGAATCGATTTATGAGGGCCGAACCGATGAACCCGGTGCTGCCGGTGACAATGACTACATCTTTGTGCTGCGCCATGGGTGCACCCTACTCTCATCTAAACCGCCAGAGAGCCGGCTGGTTTCAACCGCTAGAATTTGAGTGCGCTGAAGAGCCCTTGCACAGGCTGCGAGCTGGATCAGTCCGGCTGTGCGCTACCTTCGTACATGAATGTCATCGGCTTCGGTCCGGGCATGTAGCCTGTCTCGATCCGGTCGATGCGGAATCCTGCCGTTTCGATCATGGAGCGGATTGGGCGGTTAAGGCGACAGCCACCGCTGATATGCCGCCAGGCTGGCGTCAGCCGATCCTGCCACCAACGCACACTCTCGTCCGGTGCAATACCGTGCTCGACGAACAGGAGCTTGCCGGCCGGCCGCAGCACGCGCCGCATGTCTGCGAGCGCCGTGGCAGCTTGCGGGATCGAGCACAAGGTCCAGGTCGTGACGACCGTATCCACGCTATGGTCGTCGAGCGGAATGGCTTCGGCGGAAGCTTCGACGAAGCGTAACCGGTATGAGCTCCCACGTCTGCGGTGATCAGCGGGCGCGAGCGTAGCGGATCGGCATCCAGTATTGGCGCATGGCCTCGACGGCCGCTGGAAGA